>JAVCCS010000098.1 GCA_030765365.1 Candidatus Theseobacter exili | reverse complement strand
GGGCCCGGTTGATCTATTTTAGTTCTTGTACCGGTTTCTATATCTCCCACTACAAAATTCATACGTGTCTCACCCTCAACCTCGATCCATGTCATTTCCATATTTATCTGACTGGTTAAATCAATAAACATTCTTCCGGAATGACCGCCAACAACGCCCAAAGTCATAACATCTTCTTTCATGGCAAGCAATGCCCTTGACACGTTTATTCCCTTGCCCCCCGGGTCTCTTCTGATAAAATTTGTCCGGTTAGTATCCCCAACCTTAAAACTATTTACTGTCAGGGTAGTATCTATAGCAGGGTTAAGCGTCAGAGTAACAATCATGTATCTCTATTCTCCTTATCTTCCTTAACTTCATATTCAACTTCCGTATATGTTACAGGATCATCTGCCATTGACAAATATTCATCTTTTTCTCTCTTCCCTTTTGAAGAAGAGATAAACAGGTTAATCATAAAACCAAAGGCCCCCATAACAAGCGCAGCACCCATTATTGTCCAAAAACCATCAAAGTAAAACCCGGGCACTATTCGTGAAACTATAAAAAGGATTAAACCGTTCAAGGGTATTATTGCAGCTCCAAGAGTAAATATCGTAATAGGCAAAGTCAAAATAAGTAAAACAGGACGAATAAAAGTGTTTACCAGACCAAGAAGCACAGCGCTTAATAATACAGACATAAAACTGCCGAACCGCATTTTTTCAAACAAAAACGATGTAATAAGCAAAGCACATACATTAAAAATCAGACGCAATAAAATAACGACTGGACTTTGCGAAACAGGAAAAACTGACTTAGGTTTCTGTAATTTCATGAATTTTCAGTAAATTTGTGGTCCCTGCTGTACGAATAGGAACACCTGCGACTAAAACAAACTTATTATACCTACTCTCTATTTTTTCCTTGCAAAAAACATCCTGTGCAGCTAAAAGCATTTCATCAGTACTTTCAACTTCAGGAGCATACATCGGAATAACTCCCCATCTTAAAACAAGCTGCCTGAGAGTTTCGCGGCTAGGCGTCATGGCAATTATTTTTTGTTGTGGACGAAGCTGAACTATCCGGGCTGCAGTTCCGCCCGACATAGTAAAAGCAACAATTGGAATTGATAAATCATCGGAAACATCAACTGCAGCATGAGCGATTGCTTCAGCAACAGAAAGTGTTTTTTCTTCATTTTCTAAATAAATTTTATGAAGCAAATAATCCTGCCGTGCTTTTCCCCTTACAATAGAAGCCTTTCTAACAAGAAGAGGATGCTTTTCAGCCTCAAACGCTATTCGACTCATTGTTTCCACAGTTCTAACCGGAAATGACCCGATAGCGGTTTCACCGGAAAGCATGAGACAATCCGTTCCGTCAAAAACGGCGTTTGCAACATCTGCAGCTTCTGCCCGGGTGGGAACAGGAGCTGATATCATTGATTCAAGCATCTGTGTTGCAGTTATGACAAATTTACCTGCATAAATAGATTTTTCAATAAGACTCTTCTGTTGAAAAGGAACTTCCTCATATGGAATCTCAATACCAAGATCACCTCTTGCAACCATAATCCCGTCAACAACTTCAATAATCTGACCAATGTTACTGAGTGCCTCAGGTTTTTCGATTTTAGCAATAAGAAAGACCTTTTTGCCAGATTCTTTAATGAGCTTTCTTGCCGGCTCCAAATCCGACGCTTCACGAACAAATGATACAGCTACTGCATTTACTCCTAATCCTAACCCAAAACGGAGATCGTCAAGGTCTTTTTTGGTAAGAGCAGGTAATGAAATATTAGTTCCTGGAAGATTTATACCCTTATGACTCGAAATCATGCCCCCCTCTATAACCTTACAGTGAATTCCACAGGCGGATTTCTTAACAACCTTCATGGATATCTCACCATCGCATGCAAGAACAATCTCTCCTGGCGCAACATCCTTATCCATACCTGGATAGTCCACTGGATATATGCTTTTTACAGGATCAAAAACACCATTTAAAGATAAGACAATATTATCCTGTCTTTTCAATTCGCATTTCTGCTCTCCCAGATCTCCCAATCGTATCCTTGGTCCCTGTAAATCCTGGACCACTGCAATATGTGTTTTGGTTTCTTTCTCAACAGAGCGAATTACATTAAATAACTTCGCATGACTTTCGTGAGTTCCGTGAGAAAAATTCAGGCGAACCGCGTTCATTCCGGCATTAACCATAGAAGTAATGATTTTTGTAGAAGCAGATGCCGGTCCAAGAGTACATAGGATTTTGGTCTTTCTGGTTGCTTGCATTTTCATAGCTAAGAATCCTGATAATTACTTAATTATTTTTTGAGAGATGTAACCATACCGATAATAAAGCCTACCATTAAAGAAAGAGTCATCAACAAAGCTCTTGGCACTGTAAAGTGAAAAAGTAAAAATCTAATCCTTACAGGAGTCATATTTTGAAGATTGAACAATAGGGCAATCAAGAGTAATGCCAACCCTAGAATGACTCTTGCTTTGCGTTTTGATAAATACATTATCCTCTCCTTAACATACTGTTGCAAAAACCCCCATAACCGCACTTCAATAAAAAGGCCTGAATAGTTTTGATAAGAATAATAACAAACAAAAAGTAAAAAATCACCGCAAAAAGCGTATACTAAATAAAACCTTTTAAAAAGGTGTTTTTATATCCTTTGATTTAATTATAAAATGACATAATAATTTGACACAATATTCAGAACAGGAAGGAAAATGCAAGAAGGCTCACTTATTCTACCGGTTACATGCATTATAGGATTTCTGTTTATAGCAGCCATTTCTACAATGGTACTGAGACGCATCCACTTTCCATATACAATAGGCCTTGTTATTGTTGGTATTGGTGTAGGAATTACAGCAGCGCAATTTGATTTTCTTAAGCCCATCCAGAATATGCAGCTTACTCCTAATATAATTCTCTATGTTCTACTTCCTACAATAGTATTCGATACTGCCGTTAACATGGACAGCCGGCTTTTGTTTAAAACTCTATCTCCCGTTATGATACTTGCAGCACCTGGTCTTATAATATCGACTTTATTGATAGGAACACTTGCAAGTATATTTACACCTTTAACCATTTCTTCGGCTTTACTTTTCGGCGCCTTGATTTCCGCAACAGACCCAATTGCGGTTGTTGCACTTTTCAAAGAATTGGGAACATCTAAACGACTTACAATGCTAGTTGACGGTGAAAGTCTTTTCAATGACGCAACTGCAATTGTTGCTTTTCAAATTATTCAATCAATAGTTGCTGCGGGGAGTTTTGGAGCTTTTGTTGTTTTTTCAGGAACACTAAAGTTTATAACTGTTTTCTCAGGCGGCATTGCTGTAGGTATAGTTATTGGATGGCTCATTATATTCATTTTGCGCTTTTCAAAAAATGATCCTTTAATTGAAATAGCCCTGTCAACCGTAGCTGCATATGCTGCATTTATAATTGCAAATTTTTACTTGAATGTATCGGGAGTTATGTCAGTAGTTGGAGCAGGTATGGCAATAAACTGGTTTGGTACTAACCAGTTCTCAGAAAGAATGAAAAAATATTTATACGAATTCTGGGCTTATGCTGCTTTTGTTGCAAACAGTTTTATTTTTCTATTACTGGGACTAACAGAAAACAATATGATAATAGATATTCAAAAACACCAGGAATACATTCTTCCAATAATAATTGCTATCATAATTGTTCTTATAGCGCGGGCTGCCGTTATTTACGGATTAGTTCCTTTTGTAAACATGCGTCATAGCAGTAAATTAATAGATATCAAACAGCAGACTATTATTTTTTGGGGAGGTCTTAGAGGAGCCGTACCACTGGCACTGGCGCTAAGTCTTCCAAAGGGTTTTGAACACCGTAAAATGATCATAGAAATAACCCTGGGAGTAGTTTTATTCACTCTGCTTGTTCAGGGAACAACAATGAGTCATCTCATTAGAAAACTTAAATTAAAAGACAGTCATAAATAACGCTCAAGCACCCAGGTGTTATGCCATTTTCGCAACTGCTGACATTGTTTTATAAACTCGATCGAAAAATTCAGAATCAGTAACAGCAAGAGGATCGACTTCCAGTATCCAAACATTATTTTTGCGATATACCTTTGCCATATCAAGAAGGTCCTTACCGCCTTCCGACAGCACGCGCGTCAATGCTGTATACTCTTCTTCTGTAAGTTCGATCTTCAAAGATTCAGATGAAGCCATCATACGGTTCACTATCTCGATACTGATTCCCAGATCACTGTAAAAACGTTCGTAACTCGCCTGTTTAGCCAAGACCATCAAACTCTTTGAATCAATACCAAGTTCCCTGAGTCCTTCTGTTACATGAACCGTATACTGTTTATCGGAATCCCATGGTTTAGAAGTATCAATATGCATTTCTTCAGTAAAATCTACCCCGAATTTCCTGAAAGCATTATCATACTTTGCCAGGATGTGCTTCATTCCCTTCCAGTTATACTGATCGGACGCCCATATCCATTTCACACGAACCCCTTTTCTCTCAAGGGAACGCCTCATCTGCAAAGCATTTTCCAGCCTTTCATCACTTATGAAACGCATATCGAAAAGAACGCTGCATTCGTCCTCTATACCAGTTTCTGCAAACGCTATAGAAAACGTCGAATTCTTAAGTTTTATATCCCCCGATATTTTCACCAAAGGCACGCCTGCTAACTGCATTAACATCATAGCAGACAAAGCTTTTTTCTTTTCCTCAGGTGTTCCATTATCAGCCTGTTGAATTAAACTTGAGGTCTCTTTTAATACTGCAAATACTGCTTCTATCCTGCCAATTATAGAGCCCGAAACTTCGGCACTTTCAACAGCCTGCCTTACAGAGTTTTCGAGAAATGCTTCACCGTATCTATTAAGGAAATCGTTAATCCGCTGCCTGTCCTTTGCTGCCATCAGTAAATCAATGCGCTCCAGCAATATTAGGGAAATGTTATCCGTATCATTCAATACTGTTGGCATTGCATTAATCAGAGCATCAACTTTAAAATTCAAATCATCAGTACGCCCAGGATCCCATTCAAAAGTCTTCTTAAGAAAAGCATCTACAATATGAACTGAAAGTACTCCGGAAATATCGCCGCTTATTAGGCTTAACAACTCGTCCCTGGTGTACGTGGTTTCACTCCAAAGGCCATCACTAGGCATATTTTCCTGCAGTAATTCAATATCTGTTTCTTTCACTATGTCTGAAGCCAGTTTTTTGGCTAAAGCCTTATAGGCTGAATAATTTTTCGAACTCATTACCCGACCGGTCAAAGGCCTTGCAGTTCTCTGTGTTTTTTTCTTTTCAGGAACAGCTGCAATCCTGTCTTGTAAGGCAGAAAAATCCCTCAACATATCCTTTATTGAATGGTATCCCGCTTCTGGGTCTGTTCTTAGGATTGCCACTTTATGGAAAAAATCAAAAAGTGATTCAGCAAGAACAACATCCCCTCCTGCGACGTCTAATAAAAACTCTTTTGCTCTATTCTCATCAAACTCTTCAAATACACCATTGGCAGTATAGGCATCCTTACCTACACTTAATAATTTAAAGGCCATCCTGCCGGCCCTGTAAATATCAGGAAGCATCTCTTTGTCCCTGGAAACCAATTTTGAATGCGGTGAATTAAGATCCAGGATTTTCAAAATTCCGCCAGGCGTTATTCTTATATTGTCACTGTGAATATCCCCATGTATTATTCTATTCGAATGGAGGTGATTCAAACCTGAAAATAGTTGAACAGCCAAATTATAACCTTCCTGAACATTATGTTCTTTTTCCTCTGAGAACCATTCGGTAAGATCTTTCCCTTCTACAAAATCAACGGCAGCAAACTGACCTGCTTTTCCCAGACTTCCGGCATCGTAAACAATCATTACATTAGGATGTTCCTCAAGATCCGAACCAAGAATATGACGCACATTCTCTTTTGAATCCTCAACAAGCTTGATCATAACCTTTCTTCCCCTGTGATGATCAATTGCTATGTATTGTCTAAGCATGCCGCGGGATTTTCTTATGCCTTTTTCAGAAATCCAGTACCTTCTTTTTATCTGTAACGGCCTGGTAATTTCAAACCCCTGTTCATACAGCAAATCGAAGATCCTGTTACTAATTAAACCCTCTGACATCTTCCTGTCAGGAAAGGAAATCCACTTTATCTCATCTCTAAATCTTCTTTTCCTTACAGTCATCCCCCGTGGAAACAAGTCCCTGACACCTCTCCAATCCCTCCTGTAAAAAGCTATTTTAACAAGGTTTATCACTGCAATTACGGCCATACCTGTCAACTTGAATGCCATTCCAACTGGTCCGGGAGGTCCGCGTTCAATCTTCTTGTCAATCCTTTCATTAAACCGCCCCATGATCTCCAGTTCACGACGTTCAAGGTAGCGTTCAGGAGTTAGTTTTTCTCTTGAAACAAGATGAGCCTGTGAATCAGTATTACCCACAATTTGGTCTATTTCATCTAAGGAAAGATCTGCAATCAAATAAGTGTTCTGCGGACTGAACTCCGATACTATCCTGTAAAGGGCTAATAGTTTTTCATATATCAGGCCTGCCTGCCTGACAGAATCTCCTTCTTTTTTCCTGAGATAGTACCTAACAGCACTTCCCCTGAAAACTTCCCTGACAATTTCAGAAAATTCTACGTCCCTGATAAGAAAAAATCTTGCAGGAAACTCATCTTCATAAAGGCCCCTTGCTAAATCGTAGCTGTCAAGATAATCATAATCATCCAGATCCTTTCCATTAGTCAAAGATCTGAATAAAGATTCAAAATCGCTTCTCATTCCCGTTTGCTTATAGACTTTTTCAGGAATATCTACTGTCTTACCTGCTCCGGCCTTTACACTCTGCTCTTCGGACCAGTCAGGAGGGCGCGCCCAGGTGTTACGTACAAAAAAGGAAAGCGACAACATCGCTTCCTGCATGGATGCTCCGTTTGCAACAAGATCACAGGCAAAAGAAGCATCTCTAAAAGCGGACAGGGCTATTGCTGAAACGGAAGGAACCGAATCGGCCAGTTTCGAAAAAGCCTCTGCATCATAATTCTCAAATAACTTCTCTGTATGTTCTCTGAATAAAACAGCCTGTTCATCTGATATTCCATTCTTTCTAATAAGATTTTCTATAAAATTCTCAAGAAGGATATCTCTATCTCCAAAAGAGCGCATAAACAACACCAAGGCATCTGCAAGCTTATCCCTTTGAAGCATCCTCAGCTTCATTGACCTGGCATTTGTCTGGCGAATAACCTCACCTGCAACAAGAGTCCTGACATCAAGCCGGGGATTTCTCATATTGTATAAATTAATACGAATCCTCGGGTTACCACCCTTGAAAAAAGTTGCTTTTACGCTAACTTTCCTGGTAGAAAAATCAGGCTGAGCAATCCCAAGAAAACCCCACACAGCAAGAAGCCCCCGCTCAAACCACGGCCTTTCATCCAGCACAACCGTATTGTCAAGAACAACCCGAGATACACGCTTTTTTTCAGTCTCTGTCCAGCTTGAAAGCGAATCAAAAACTTCGGCCAGGGTTTCTTCAACAATAGACAGTGCTTCATCTTTTTCCAGATAAGGATTTATTCTTTCAGTTACATCTTCCAGGAACTTATCAAGATCACTTATTTCTACTCTTCGTTCGACGGCGGCAGGTTCAACATCCGAAAAAACACCTGAATCACTTACGTATTCTTCAGAATGAAAAACCATGGTAAGGACCTTTTCAACCAGCTCTGCCGTTTTATGTCCTGCATCGTCAACATTACCCGCAAGAAAGGCCCGGATATTCTCTGCGGTCCATGAAACATTGAGGATCTCTCTAAACGAATCGGGAACAGAATGCCCTTCAAGGGCAAGAAGTTCTACAAGGAAATCTGCAATACTCTGCCAATCTTTATCAGAAAAGTCATTTATAACTTTGGTTTTCAACCGTTCATCGATAAGACGTTCAAGATGTTCATGAGCCGCCTCCTGTATCTTAACTGCAGGGGGAGCATGCCGGTAAAACGCGTACAGAAGCCCGTTCATATATCTTGTGCCTTCTTTATCTCTGCAAACAAACATATCCGAAACGATAAATACACCATCAGAGCTCGTAAAGGTCACCCTGGCTGAAGGATAGGCCGGATCAACTAAAAAAGAATATGATTGACCATTGTATTCAATAACCTTTCTGAACGGCTTTTTTAATAAAAATGTACGGATGTTTTTTTCATCCCTGAAGGTTGCGATTTTTTCAAGTTCTTCCAGAAATTCAGAAACAACAGGCTGAGGAAGAGCGTACTGCCCGCGTCTGACTTTTGTTGAAGATGTTTTACTGATCCTATCCTGTATGGCAATGCGCAAATCATCATAACGTGCAGGAACCATTGTCCCAAGATAAGTCAGTTCCCCGGGAAATCTTTCAGTCCACTCATCAACAATGCGTTTGAAATAGTTGCTGAATTTGTTTATATCAGGGTGCAAAACATCAATATAATCAAACAGTTTTCGGGGCGATTTTTCCTCCATCTTGTTCAAAAATTCAATAAAAAGCTCAGGGCTCAAAAGCTTCAGAAACCTGAAAAGACCGTCCCCGCCAACTTGTCTAAGCTTATCAATGGATTCACCGGCATAAGATGAAACATCCGGCAGAATAGACTCCAGAAATACTGCAGCTATATCTGTCCTGACATTGTTCAAAATATCTGCTGAGATTTTATGCGGCCCTCCGGTAAAGACAAAGGCACGCAGCATTTGTATAGTTCCATCAGGATCACGATAATAAAGAGCTTCCAGTAATCGTGCATAGTTTTCTGGAGAATCTCTCATCGCAGAAGGATTAAAAAGAGAAAACTGGTCTTTTGCATCAATATCATATACCTGACCTTCAATATTTATTTCATCAGCTCTGACAGTTGCTGCCTTCTTTTGTGATAGGAAATCATCAGCTAAAGCAAGCGTATCTTCTTCAGGTTCAGGCCAAGACGCATTCCAGTGATCAGGCATTTCTTTTTTGTCCCAGCCAAGCTTCCTGACATACGGACTTATTTCCGGAACCGCCTCAAGCGCATCGGAAACTACATCCAAACCGGCTTGTTCCCAAGCTTTAATAACATTACCCTGAGAAAATACTGCGGTCAGCACAAGCAACCTTGCGGCAAGTTCAGGTTCCATCATTTTAAAAAGATCAGCAACCCTGTCAATACTCATATAATCCAGCAATTTACCAACACCCCATCCAACACTGCCGAAAGATACATTTTGCAGCAAATCCTTTTTATATGCGGGAGGCACTGCCTCGGATAATATCTGCAGTAAAATATCCGTCCTTACCTCAGCCAGGCAGTTAGAAATAGTTTCATGAGGACCAGTAACTACAGCTCCGCGTAATATGCCGCCTAGTTTTTCAGGGTTCTTGTAGAACAGCGCTTCTAGAAAACGAGGTCCCTGAGTTTCATATCTTCCCTGCCTGTTCATTTGTAAAAGATGGCTAAAGAGTAAATTGCATCCGACCGTATCATAAACTTGTCCGGCAATCTCAATTCGATCAGGAGAAACTCGTAATTCTGAGAGTTTTTCCAGAAAAATCTTAGCCTCTTTCATAATATCATCTTCCGGCACAGACCAGGACGGGTCCCAATGTTCAGGAAAAGCAACAATACTGCACATTCTTTCATACTCCTGGTCTTTTCCTTTCATCTCACCCCAGGTTACATTAGTCATATTATATTTTTTTGCCAGTTCATTAAGAAAAGCTGTTCTTCTTCTTGTGTCTGCGTCCATCTCTTCAATAAACTCAGCAAAACCAGGCTCTCCCATTTCAAAATACAGGTAAAGCATAAACAAGGGCAGGATCCAGCTTGTTCTTAAGATCTCAGCATCTGTTTCTCCATCAGGATCAAGTTCAGGAATTGAATCAGACAGGAATCTCCTTGCAATATCTCCTCTCATTACCTTTACTATTGCTGCTAACGCTTTGTGAGGTCCCCGGACCAATGCTCCTCTGAAAATTTCTGCAGCCATTTCAGGATCAATAAAATAAAGCGCTTCAAAAATCTCGCTTAAGCTTTCATGAAAAGGCTTCTCCTTTTTAAATTGAGTAAATAAAGCGTCCGCAGCCCCCAGATTATAATTCATCCCATTTTGAACAACTATCTTCTGAATCATTAGGACAATTCGCAATCCATCCAGAAAATTCCGGGCTTTTTCAAGCGTTTCTCCAGACGGAACCTGCCAGGAGGAGTCCCAATGCGAGGACAAAGCTTCTGCTATTTTACTTCGAAATCTTTCAAAACTTTCAGGAACCCTGTCAAGAACAGCGGTCAGTCTTTCAAAATCAAATTCATCTTCAGCTTCATCTAAAAGCCCGTCTACAATTCCGACAACACTTTTATGATAAATACCTGCTAAGCGCAAAAAGCCATTAAGAGAATCTATATCCATTCCGTTTATAACTTCAATAACCCAACGAGGATTTATATGAGTAAGCAATCTTGGCCAAAGCCCCATTCCTTTTATTTTTAATCGTTCCAGGCTCTCTTCGTCCATATCATCAAATTTACCAAAAACTCCATTAAATATATCAACAACCATTTCAGTTCTTAATCCCCTGAAAACCTTTGCCATAGGCGCGTGAGGTCCTCCGCAAAATAAAACAGCCCTAACAATTTCAATAGTTCTTACCGGATCAGTAAAATACATGGCATAAAATAAGTCAGATACATCCTCAATATCTCTTTCATTCAGATGTTTAAGGCCAAACTCTTTAGCGCCTTCATGATCAAAGACAACACCGCTAATTTCATCTCTCCAGCCTAGCTTCAATCCTACCGTCTCTAAACTGGCAAATAACCTTTCGGCATCTGCCAGAGCCGCCTCTTCGGGAACAAGCCATTCAGTCCGCCAGTGAGAAGGAATATCCTTATTAAGTTTATTGTGAACCGGCGAATATTCAACCGGTATACTGGTTTTGATCCGCTGCATTTTTTGAATGTCAATATCGCCCCAGTGCAAGATCAGCCTGTCAATTTGCTCTTCAAAATCCCCTTTAACATTGAAAAAACGAATGGCTAATTCATCATCCATCAAGTTAAACATCCGTACAAAACCTTCATCCTCCATATTGGCATAAATGCGGTTCAAACCATCGGCTATACCTTGTAAAGAAGGTTTATCTTCGTTAGAAAAGGTTCCACTGTCAGGAATAATCTCAGAAACAAATGCTAAGCAGATATCACCCCTTAAATTTTCAAGACAGTCCGCAAAAACAGTATGAGGCCCTTTAATAATATAACCGCGCAGGATATCGGCAGTTCTCTCTGGATCAACAAAATAAAGAGCCTCAAACAGTTCCGCTGCCTGTTCTCCGGACCTTGACTCTAATTTTTCGTTAATCCTTTCAGCTAAACTTTCACTGTAAAGCCTGCCTCCAAAAAGCATATCACCGTCGGATCTCTTAGGGTTATCCAAGTAAAACTCACGCGCTTCGGCAATAGCCTCATCTTCAGGCACGGGCCAGTCAGCATCCCAGTGAGAAGGCACCAGTTGGGATAATCTCTTATGCAGCATCGTAAAAGCAGCAGGTATACCAGATCTTAACCGATGCATTCTGGTCGTACTGGTTTCGGCTAGTGAAGCTATTGCCAGATATAATTCCGTGGTGCCGGCTTCTTTCGGGAAAAGTCCTATAAAAGCTACAGCCTTTAACAATGCACTGTCATCCATTTCATCAAGCAGCTGAATTAGATAAGAAGTATTCATTGCGGCAAATATTCTTACTATTCCCATTAATTCATCAAGCACTTCAGATTTCTTAAGATAATCAAGATCTTCTGCCGACAGATTGGTTATATCCGGCATTGCCCCGTCAAGAACTGTAAGCGCAAAATCTTTTCTCATAACTTTAAAATAGTCTGCGATTATAGAATGAAAACCGCCGAGATCAGGACCGGCACCGCGCAGCATTCTAACGGTTTGTTCAGGATCGACAAAATACAGAGCTTCAATAAACGCAGCACCGCGTTCACGATTTTCGGGCTCTTTTAAGGACCTCGTAAAGTATCTGATCGCTCCCCTGTCAAATATAATACCAGCACTTTCAATATGTTTGTGCTCCTGTTTTCCCAGGTTTTGCCAGAAAGATCTGGCTTCCTCAATAATCTCTTCAGAAGGAACCGGCCACACAGTTTTCCAATGGTCGGGAAGAATTCTGCCTGTTTCTTCGTGAACTCCTGCAGCTATTTTTTCTGAAACAGTTTTTTCTTCAAATCCCACCAGATCACGAGTTTGTACAATCCATATCTTCCCGTCTTTTTCAAAAAATTCAATGTCCTGAGGCACATCAGACAGCACAGGCATATCCGCGATTTTCCCTGCAAGTTTCATTGTTTCCAATGCTTTATCCGGGGATAGAACAGGATTTGACTGCTGATCCCGCGGAACCCGCGCTTCTTCAGTACCGCCATCAGAAATAAATTTTAATCGGGATCTAATCTCAGGAATTCTTCTGGGCTTAACTAACTTACCAGTCTCTTTATTGAAAACAAACCTTTCCGTTATGCCCCTTTGTTCGGTTACAGCGCCAGGTCCAAGACCTGCGTCTATAACTACAACATTTCTTTTGCCGCTCCTTATATCCGCGGTTGTAACTACACCCGATGCATCTGCTTCGATTGCTTGCTGAACAATAACACCTGGATACACCTGGAAATGATCGATTCTCTTATGGTACCGTGTCAAGACTGCCTCTTCAGACCAGACTGAAGCCCATACTTTCTTGATATGATCCACTAATGAATCATCCCCAATCACATTCAGAAATGAACCATGCAACCCTGCACCTGAAAATCCCGGGAGGTCCTCAGAGTTTGTTGAACTCCTGACAGCTAACCTTCGCACGCCGTCCTCCTCAGGAATAGTTTCATTAACAAGAGAAACTATTTCTGCAAGAAGCTCTTCAGGAATCCTGGCATTTTCAATAATATCTCTGATCTGACCAGTATGTTCTGCAATAGAAGCACGGTCATTAAAATCAAGTTTTTCAAAAACGGTTTGGATTCTGGCACGCAAATTATTACTTTTATCAACCTTGTTATAAACCGAAAAAGGTATTGCAAGTCCGGGTGGAACCGGCAACTCGTTTTGTTCAAGTTCACCAAGTTTTGCAGCTTTCAAACCAACCCTATCTGCGGCATTAACCTTTAAATCAGATAATGGAATTGCTGCTCTTTTTTCAGATAAATCCGGCTGCGGCAACTCAAACGGAGCGTTTCTTTCAAGGTATTCAGCACTTGAAAGCCATTTAAGAACTTCTCTCTTATTTGCCGGCCTTACCCGCGTAACGCCATCCTGACCGACTTCCAGTAACGCCCATTTTCCATCAATAGCCGACAAATCGTCCATTGCCTCAGCATGAATACCGTAAGGCACCCCCCAATCCTGGGCTCTAAGCTTTGCATGAGACAGGTCATCCTCGGAATCCAGCTCACCCCGGGTTGTGATCATGCCGGCCGGTTTAGCCATTTCCCATGGATCGTTCGCTGGATAGTATCTCACAACAACAATCTCATCATCCCTGAGAAAATTAAGCATTTCCACTTTGTCTGGATTAAAATCCATGTCCTTAATGATTCGTATTTTTCCATATGTACGACCTCGCACAACCGGTTGAAAACCGCTAACCTCTTTTCCGGAAATATCCCCACTTAAAACAAGAGCCATTTCCGTATCAGCAATAGCCTTAGCCTGTTTTTTGTCCGAACGACCCATTACAAATTTAAGAATATACAAATTGTTAATCAGTTCAGAAACCTCCACACGCTTAGCATCGGATAACATTATATGTGCATTATTTAAAAACCTGGCCATTTCTTCCAGCGCACCTCTACAAACTGCACTATCCTCAGGCGATAAACCCTTGCTTGATTCAGATCTTTCCCAATGATCTATAATAAGCCCTGACAACTGATCGTATGGAGGGATACTATCAAGGTCTTTTCCAGAAAGCATGGAGCAAACCAGAAGAACTAACTGACGGGTATCTACTACAGCATCCGTTAACCCGTTGGGATAAGTCCCGTTTAATTTTTGTGGCAATTCTTTATTTATTTTTTTCGGGTTAAAAGTTGTAAGTTCAAAATCACCGAGAAATAAACTGCCTTCGGTATCCAAAAATAAATTGCCTACATGCACATCACGATGATAAATACCTGAATCATGTAATCTTTCAACCGTTTCAGCAATTTCAACTGCCTTTTCAATACACCCTGTAATATCACCAAATGGATTTGATAATCTCTTAATTACATCTTCAACCGTGGTTCCGTCTCCGACAAGTGGTTGAACTTCCATATTCGGAACAGGACCGAATAATTCTTCAACTCCTACTACACCATCAACATTCGGGAGTAAGTCCTTCAGGATCTCACTTCTTAAAGGATAATTGCTCCTTAATCTTGAAGGCCCATTATTAAGCAGCACCTTAAAAACAACGGGTTTGCCGTCAATTGCGGCTTTTACAACAAGTCTTGTATTGTCGCATTTCATTATCTTGTCGAACTCGATCTCGCGACCTGTTGCCAGAATAGAATGCTGCATGTAAGATAGGGCAGATATCATTACTGCCGTTTGTGCAGCTTTTCTCTGATCTTTCTCCATAGGATTTGCATACTCAGATATTTGTTCAAGGGAAAAGGGCAGGCTTTTTAACGCTTTTTTTAAAACCGAAACATTTGTTGCAGACATTTCTTCCTTTGCTAAACCTGATTCAGTCATAGCATAAAGCAAAGGCATAGTTATCGGACCTTCATATTCAGGAAAGTCACTTACAGGTGCAATAAGTTTAACAGCCTGAACATTATCTACTAACTCATCTTTATCAACTGCAACCAAGGCATGATAAGATGAAGTTTTCTGTAAGAACTGCATAAACCGGCTTCTTGAATTTTCAGAACTGTAATCTTCTGCCTGCATTAATCCGGGTAATTCTTTCAGGAAGGCGCCAAACTCTTCAGAAGCATCCTTAACAGCAGCACTAACAGGTTCCGACCATTTTTTAGAAGCATCATTTGCCAGGGCATCACTATTAGCAAAAACCCATCCTGACTGTACAGTATAGCTTTCTCCATCAACTATATATTCCCCGATAAGATCCAGTTCCATAAACGGCATCCCTTCGGCTATTTTTATGCTCATTTGATAATTAGAACCTTCGGACCCTATAACTGCTTTTATGGAAACGAACCCCTTAAGATACAAAGGCATCATTACTGAATCATCGCCAAATCCCAGGCGAAAATAATAGCGGAGCAACCCCTCTAAATCTGTTTCAGTCTCCAGTTCTGCCTGCTCAAGTTCTATAAGATATTGCGAAATCTGCCTTAGAATGACTGTTCTTAGCAGTGAATGTCCCGGCCTTTTATTATCAATAACAGGTTTAAGGAAATTTATTGTCTTTTCAAGAAATTCGCCCCTTTCATCAAGAGGTATTCGATCTGCAGCCCATAAAGCGCTTGTCGCAAACAAGACCTCTGCTTCAAGTTCCAGGGACTCAGATGCCTTTTCAAGATCAACCCGGGGATCGCTTTCAAGATAAGTTCCACGCTTATCCCATGCATAATGTATCCCAACGAAATTGTCAGAATCTTCATTAAAAGGAGTTACAACGTGTGACCGGTCATCAAGCAAGGCTTCTCTGCCTTCAGTCTGGCCATGAACTTCAGCATATTCCAAAGCACCCGCCATCTTTGCGTTTCCCTGTTTGCTTTCTGCGCTCGAAAAGTCGGTGAATACAACAGGAAACTGGGGCAGATTCTCCTGCTCCAGAATCTCCATGGTGCTTTTCCTGTAAGCATCCGGGCGAGCTGTCAAACCTACTACTTCAATTCCGGAAGCTATGAGGTTTTCAAGAACCTCTTTGGCATCAGGATCAACCAGTCTGTAATAGGATGCCGGGACTTCCTGGCCGGCCCCAATTACAACTCTTCTTGATGTTTTTAAAGGAGGAATACCCCAAATCCCTTCCAGTTCATCAAGCCAGGGAGTACTTTCCACATAACTTTCAGGAGTAAAAACAGTCTCGTCAAGATCAAGAAAAAGCCTGGTTACTCCCTGGGCCTTTAAAAGTTCAGGAAGTTCTTTCCATTTTTTTATTGAATGAGGCCCCGAAGAAACAGGAAAAGAAATTGTAAATCGGCTACCCTGTCCGGGCCAGCTTTCTGCATTAATAAATCCCTCGTTATGCTCTATCAATTCCTTTGAAAAAGCCAGCCCAAGCCCGTGTCCGGGTTCATCCTTAGTCGTAAAACCAGGTATGAAAATATTTTTTAAAACAACAGGATCCATTCCAGATCCATTATCAGTTACCGAAACAACCATCCTCTGTAATCGCACAAGGTACCTGAATTCAACTTTAAGCTGCCCCTTTTTGCCTTCAGGGACTGCGCGGGCAGCGTTCTTGACAATATTCTTTAACACCTGCCTGATATGTCTGCTATTCACCAAAACTGGAGGGGAACGAGAGATAGAATCATCTACCTGGATATCCAGCCCTTCAACGCTGGCGTAAGACATAATTACTTTTGATACCATATCCCCAAAGTCCGTTTCTTCTTTCTCGTCACTCAGCTCCCCTGAAGTAGCCTCTTCAAGGATTTCCAGGCACAATTCCAACTCATTTATTTGAATTATGGATAGATACTGGGCAAGTTTTGAATCCTGCAACCGCACTTCATTAGCTTCTGACCAGGCGACAAGCTTATTACAAATTTTTATGGCTTTTTTAATATCTTCAGAAATTTTCTTTGAATATTCCTCAATAGTCTGAATATCAAGAACACCTTTAGCACCTCCAGCACGAGCTTCTCCTGCTGTCTCAAACAGGCTTTTCCACATGATATTGAAATATCCCGAAACACTCCCTGCTTCAGAAGCAAGATCAGCACTGAAATCCTCACCCAAAACCTCTGACAGGACTTCCAATGTAACACCCTTTTTTTCCAGTTCTTCTCCAATCACATCAAAAACTGCGACTGAAGAAATAAGATTGATAGTATCATGTAAGCCGGCCTGAAATAACCACACCCTTAGCTGTGCAGCAATTCCCGGCTTTTCTTCAATGCGCATTCTAAGTACACGAAAGTTCCATTTCCCGTACGAAAAAGCCGGCAGCAAAACCTCTTCTGCTTTTTCAGGCAAATCAACTGTGTTCAGTTCCCGGCTGCCAAACTCCACCCACAAATCTGACTTCTTTCCATCACGAACAAGAGGCACAAGCAAATTATTTTCTCCATCAGGGTCAGTCCTGAAAACAGCTTGAGCAGGATCAACTGACTCAGTTTCCATCGCATCAATTACTTTTTGATAGAATTCTCTGCGATCTGACTGATCATCAGGTAAAAGCTCCATCTGTCTTCTAAACTGTGCCAGCCAACGTCTTTGAATTGCCCCGTATCTTTCCTGTAATTGAACAAGCCGTTCCTCAATTCTCCCACCCTTTTTCCAAAAATTATCTGGAAGCAATCCTTCGAAGGTCATAATTTCAGCCAAAATATACGCCTGAGCAGCATATTCAGTTGAAATTCCCCGACGAACTTTCTCCTGATAAAAACCGTCAAGCAACTGAGTTGGAGCAGCGAGGCGAGTACCAATTGAAGCCAAATACTGAGCAAAAGCATCCTTTTTATTCATAATCTGGTTCAAATAAAGTCTGTCAGATTCTGAAGACGAAACCCTGGGAGCAATCACTACACAGGAAAGCCCTTTTTCACGAATCCGCTGGACTATTCCCTCGGTATGAAACCCACCCGTAACAAGAACGAGGATGTTTAATTTTCTGTTTTCTATAAAACTCAGCATATTACTGCTAAGAGAATCATCCCTTTTAAGTGCAGTCTTATAAAAAGATTCTGCATCAAGTACTGTAGAAGAAATTTGTTTACATTCTGTTTTTTTTATCTCCTGAGACGTATACCGGGAACATGCATCGTCAAAAAACGAGACATATTGCTCTGGCCTAATAATATCCTGCCTTTTCTGAAATAACTCAAAATCACTTCTGGACATTTTTAGCATTAAGAGACGATGAAGTTGCTGCAAATCCTTTTCAATCCGGATAAGTTTTTTTTCCTCTTCAGAAACAGACAATATTCCCAGAAGCATTTCAGTTATACTTTCTATTTGATCAAACAAGGCATCCTGATCAATCGATGCCTGTATTTCAAGAAGCCTGCAATATTTGAATACCTGAGGAAATTTCGCCTCCAAATTAATCGATGCAATCTCAGACTGGTTTTGAAGATATGCATAATATTCCCACCTGGATATCCTGCCGAGCCTGAGATCAAGACTTCTTTTAATCAATCTTGACATATCCTCTTTAACAAGGCTCTCTCCCAAAGTTTCCACAAGCAATTTTGTCTGATTTTCTATTTTTTCTGTGTCCAGAAGTTTACTGAGTTCTAATGAATCAATAAAATAATTTAGTTGAGGATATTGCTTTTTATCCAGACCCTTTTTTTCAGCAAGAGAGGAAAAGAATAAAGCCGCATTGTACAAACTAACCGATCCGTTTTCAAAACCGCGAAGTTTAACAAGATATTCCTGAAGAGATTCTGAACAAATTTCCTTCTCAAGAAGTCCGGCTGTTTCAATTAAACTATTAAGCTCTTCAACACCTCCGGATCTATTTCGAACAGTTTTTTGAAACTCGTCTAGATTAAAAAAATACAAATCTCTGGTTTCAATTCCAAAAAGCTCTATATCATTATCGCAAGCCACTGAATAGTATTCAGAACCGTTTATTATTCCTTTCTTCAAAAAAAGATCTGCCACCTGCTTTTTTACTTCTTTTTCAGGATGACTGCTTAAAACTGGATCCTGCACCTTACCTTCTGCACCTTCAACCGCAATGTTCTTAAATCTAACACCAAAAGAACCTGCTGTTTTTTTTATACGTTTAAGAATTTCAACAATATTTTTCTGCGCTTCCATGTTCCCGTGAGAATCCTGCAGATAAATGACAATTTTATCTGAGGCACCGTGATATGAATTCTGGACAAATCCCATTGTCGGAGGAAGAGAAAGGTCTAATAAAGACTGAACAGCATCTTTAATGTTAGATACCGTTTGAGTGGATAACTTATCGGTTTTAATTTGTTCCGTGGGGAATAAAGCCGGAGCAGCAAGCAAAGAAATCTGTGATAAAGAAAACAAAAATATTGTGACCCATGAAATATAACACAAAAAAACCCTGGATCTTCTAATTCCATTAATTGTAAACAAAACGTTATTAATCTTCATTACGCCCTTTCAGGCTTTTGTATCAATAAATCCACGCAAATCTCCCCCATAACATTTGCGTTAGTGTGTACATGGAAAAAGTATTGTATATTATATAAATATATATTTTTTATATATTATATACCATTAACCGTATTTTGTCAAAATATCGGCTGAAATTAAGAGAGTACTGGATTACAAATCAATGAATTTAAAAGTTTTTGAAATTTTTTCAGATATTCAAGGGGAATCTTCATACTCCGGCTATCCATGCACATTTATCCGTCTTTCTGAATGCAACCTGCGTTGTACATACTGTGACACACAGGAAGCATACACTGGAGGGAAAAACTTATCCGTTAAAAACATCCTTATTCAGGTTGAAAAGATGGGCTGCCAACTGGTAGAAATTACAGGTGGAGAACCAATGCTGCAGAAGGGAACTCCGGAACTCGCCGATAAATTGATTGCAATGAGTTATACCGTTTTAATAGAAACTAACGGCACTGTTGATATTCAATCACTAAAAGATAAAATTATCACTATTTTTGATATTAAATGTCCCGGGAGCGGAATGACTGATAAAATCTGCTGGAAAAATCTTCAATATCTTAAACCGCATGATGAAATAAAATTTGTAATAGGATCAAAATCTGATTACGATTGGGCAAAATCAATTGTAGTTAAGCACAATCTTGACAAGAAACATATAGTCCATTTTTCACCGGTATGGAGTCTTTTGAAAATATCAGATTTGGCAAGCTGGGTTTTTGAAGATAATCTTTATGTGCGAGTTCAACCTCAATTACATAAATTACTGGGAAGAAAATAGATTTTCTTATTTTTCCAGGAACGACTCACGAATCCAGGTATCCAAAGTCTCTTTGGGATGCTGAAGGGCTTCGGCCGAAATATTAAAGAAATTTCGTCCAGTATCCTTTTGAAGCAATTTTAAACCGTAGATAAAATCTTCAAGAAATGCTCTGCAAATATCTCCCGGATCTGACTTGATCCTTTGTGCTTTCTTCAAAAGAAACGCTCGCGCATTCTTTTCGAAATGGATAGACAAACCATGTTCCTGAGCAAATGCTTTT
>JAVCCS010000249.1 GCA_030765365.1 Candidatus Theseobacter exili | reverse complement strand
ATTTCTATTTGATCCTTCGGCTCTTTTAGTTCTTTTTCTTCTCCTCCCATCGCGTTTTGGATTAGTTTTTTGATAACTGCGCTAACATTTGTGTTTGTTCTCTCAACTTCACGCTTAATAAATTCGTTATAGTTTAGCTATCAAAAGTTAAATTTTTTAACTTTTTTTACATTTTTATTTTATCTGTAAAAAGGTCATGGCAATTCAAGTTCTCTGCTCCTCCTTTCTTGTCATAATTGACCTCGGTATATAATATCATTTTGCTGCAACAAGAGTTCAGCATTGTCCTTTCTCTAAATCCTGCTCTTATCTTCATGGAGATTCTACTTCCAAAGTGCTTGCTGAAAGAGATTCTTCGCTGATATTCCAAAGAAAAGAGGCGCACCATTTGGACATCCTGCAGCATCCAGAAAAAAACCTGAGATAATTGATGAATATGTTGCTGTTCCTTTGAAGAAATGTTGTTAATTTTTTTTATCATAGTTTTTTTAATGTACGTTTAAGGATAACAAGATCCCTAATGGAACCATCTATGTGTGAAGTCCCTACAAGGCGACACTCCTCGACAAACCCAATTCCCTTTAATTCCTCTATTGGATGCAAATCCTCAATTCCTAAGTAATATATTCGGTCTATTTCTTCAGGAATATTCTTTATGGCTGCGTTAGCGAGAGAGGTTACAACCTCAGTCCAACCCTTAGCACAGGTTACTAGCAATTCCATCATCCCTTCTGTACCTGCGCCTATTACATAACGACAACTAGACCATCCGACAATCGTGGAAGTTTGGGTTTCTGCTACATATGTCACTTGAGGCATTATCTTTACCATATGTTCAAAACTACAGAACTGACAAAACGGAGCAACAGGCCATGAACTCATATACTCAACTGGAAAAGCTGCCAGCCGGTCTGAGGGAATGCAACGACGAATTTTTGGAGAAGCGTTCACTGTAAAAATCCGCTGGCAAAACTCATCAATCCCTTCTCCTCCTGGTATCCACCACATTCCATGTCCTAAAACGTCAAAAAACCCGTATTTCAAATAGAGCTGGCGAGCCACTGGATTTCCTGTTCTTAGATGACAAGCTTCTACGCCAAACTCCTTAAGCCTTTCCATTGCGTGCTTCATCAGCACAGTACTGATTCCTTTGCTGCGATGCTTGGGAGAAATATATACATGCCCAAGTTCAGAAAAATGCGGACCATGTGTACGCATTCCTATCCAGACATTGCCAACCAGTTCGCCATTGATCCTTCCAACAAAAAATCTATGTTCAGAATCAGCTAAGTTACTACCAGCTAGTATGTTTTTTATATCTTCTCTGTAAAAACGATTCTTGTGCCCTAGAAGCTTGGATACACCTTCAGCCAGGTCGCTACCAGGAAGCACTTCAATAACTTCCATTGTTTCACCATTTTTTAGTTTAAGCTTCTCGATTCGAAAAGACTTCCTCATTTTTTCATACATCATTTGTCCTATCTATAATATTTTGAAAAATGCTGTTAAAAGACAACAGGCTCTTTGTCAAAAAGTGGTAATTTACCATCTGTATTCAAAACTCTTACAATAGTTGAGAAATTCTCCTGCCAGCGGTCTTCTGGGACGTCTTCTGTAATACCCACAATAAGTCTCGTACCATTACCTGATTCTTTTAATATCTTTCGCATTGTATCTTTAATAACCTCTATGTTTGAAAGATGGACTGATGATGGAAAGTTTATCCATATTTTTTTCTCAGGCCATATTCTCAATGCTTCCTTAACACTTAAGTCACAGTCAGGTGGAGGAGTAAAAGCTTCAATATAATCAAGCTCAGTTTCCCCAACTGCATCAGCTATTAACTTAGTATTTGCATCAAGATGTGTTCCCAACAGTTTTCCATGCTTGTGCATAATTTCTGCGCACTCATTGTAATGAGGCACATAATATTCTTTAAACCGTTCTAACCCAATTATCTCAGGTGTAACATTACCTCCATAATTTGCATGAAGCAGAGGAGACTCAGCTACTATTGGATATATTTTCCTTCTATCTTCCACAAGAACATCATACAATTTCATTATTTCATCTCTGTTATCCATCCATTCAAGAGAGAATGTCTCAATACCCATAATATTATGCATTATCTCCTGCATAGGTTCGTATCCAATACCTGCCCTGAAAATAATATCGTCTCCTGCTATTTTCATCTGTCTTATAACTTGCTCATAATTAGCAGTATGGCGCCTGTTTTTAATCATAAACTCAATAGCTTTATAATCATCAAAACATTTGAAAAGCAGTTCTTCACGCCACGTTGTAAAACCTGCAGGAATTCTAATAGCAGAAAGATTTCCACAGGGAGTTTCATAGATAGTTTTGTTTTTCGATACACCATCCTTTTCATCAACATAATGAAGAGTATGAGTTTTTACATCAGGGGTTTCTGTCTTAAAAACACTTACCCGATTTACAATACATAATCCCTCATTTCTCAACTCTCTTTCACATTCACACTGTGGAATCATATTCTCATAAACTGTAAAAGGCACATGGTCTGCCTTATGGGAAAGAAGCACTGCTTCAACTCTTTCTTTTGGAGTCATAATTGTATCTCATTAGTTTTTGTGACTAAACTGTTACATAAATTCTACTTCTGCATCTGTTTCAAAACCGTAGAAAGAATATGGTTTTTTCCTCATATACCCTCCTCGTTTTTCGGTTATAGTTTAGCTATTAAAAGTTAATTTTTTTATTTTTCTTTCCACT
>JAVCCS010000258.1 GCA_030765365.1 Candidatus Theseobacter exili | reverse complement strand
TTTGAAGGGGACCTGTCCGTAGTACGAGAGGACCCGGACAGACGAACCTCTGGTGTTCCAGTTGTCGCGCCAGCGGCAGGTGCTGGGTAGCTATGTTCGGAAAGGATAAGCGCTGAATGCATCTAAGCGCCAAGCCTCCTCTAAGATGAGATATCCCTACTGAGTAATCAGTACTGAAGACACCTTGAAGACTACAAGGTTGATAGGCCAGGTGTGTAAGTGCAGTAATGTATTGAGCTAACTGGTACTAATCAGTCGTGCGCCTTAATCGATATAATTACTTTTCACTCTAAATATAGTATGAATTTTCAGTTGTCAAAAAACAGTATAAATTGAATATAAGAATTCCCGGTGACAATGGCGGAGGGGCAACACCCGTTCCCATTCCGAACACGGAAGTTAAGACCTCCAGCGCCGATGGTACTACCTATGGTGGGAGAGTAGGTCGTTGCCGGGTTATATATTAGCCCTCATGTTAATTCATGGGGGCTTTTTTTGTTTAAATAATTCATAATTGATTTGACGGGAATGGGTCGTTTAGATAGGATTTATATTTATTTAAAAAATGTTTTAAGAAAAATATGAAACATATATTGCACTATTGTTCAATTTTACAGGAAAGGAGCGGCAGCTTCTATGAAAGGCGTTGATGTAAAGGACACAAGAGTTTCAATATTTATGGGACACAATACTGTAGGAAAGACAAGCCTGCTTGATGCAATACTATTTGCTACAGGTGCCAACGATAGACACGGGATGGTCGATAACGGATCTTCGGCTCTTGATTTTGATTCAGAAGAGAAGAATAGAAAAATAAGTATTTACTCAAAACCTGCGTTATGTCAGTGGAATAAAAAGAATTTATTTTTAATAGATACTCCGGGGTATGCGGATTTCTTTGGTGAAGTTGTTAGTGCTGCAAGAGTAGCAGATTCAAGTGTCATTGTTCTTGACGCAGCATCAGGAGTACAGGTCGGCACACAAAAAGCATGGACATTGGCCGAAGAAAGCAACTTGCCGGTATCTATTTATGTTAACAGGCTTGATAAGGAAAATACTGACTTTTATGAAACATTAGCCGTGATTCAGGAGGCATTCGGAAGCCGCTGTATTCCAGTTCAGATTCCTGTCGGCAAGCAGGTTGATCTTAAGCAAATAATAGATTTGACATCTGGAAAGGCTGTTGAAGGGGCACCCTCTGAGGCTAAGGATAAGGCTGAAGAATACAGAGAAAAAATCATTGAGGCTGCTGCAGAAATGGATGATTCTCTAATAGAAAAGTACCTTGAAGGTGAATCTCTTTCGGAAGAAGAGATAAGAAAAGGTATTAAGGAAGCAATCAAAGCAAGAAAACTTATTCCTGTTCTTTGCGGATCAGCAACTAACAATATCGGTGTTACAGAACTATTGGATTTTATTGAGGAGTGTATGCCTTCTCCTGTAGATATAGGTGAAATAAAAGGTGAAGAAGATGCAGTGCGCAAGCCTGATAAAAACGAACCGTTCAGCGGTTTGGTATTTAAAACAATTACTGACCCTTATGTTGGTCAGGTTACATATCTAAGGGTATATTCCGGTACCCTTAAAGAAGATTCTGATTTTTTTAATGTTAATAAGGATCAAAAAGAAAAATTCGGACATTTGCTTGTAATCCTTGGTAAAAATCAGGATCAAATAAGTGAGGCTACTCCAGGCGATATTATAGCAATTCCAAAACTAAAAAACACCGGACTTGGTGATACTCTATGTAATGCATCATCAAAGATTAAATATGAATTTGCGAAACTTCCTAGCCCTGTTCTTTCTTATGCTGTAAAGCCAAAATCAAAGGGTGATGAGGAAAAAATTTCCATAGGATTTTCAAGAATTAAGTCTGAAGATCCAAGTCTTAAAGTTGAAAGAAACAAAGAAACAAAGGAACTGGTTGTTTCTGGAATGGGTGACGTGCATTTAGAGGTTGTTTTCGGACGACTGAAAGAGAAATTCGGTGTTGATGTCGAAACAAGCACGCCTAAAGTTCCTTATAAAGAAACTATTACTGCGGAAGCAGAAGGTCATGAGAAACACAAAAAACAATCAGGCGGCAAAGGTCAGTATGGCGAAGCATTCATCAGGATAAGACCCCTTGAGCGTGGTGAAGGTTTCAATTTTGTTGATAAAATCGTTGGAGGTGTAATCCCAAAGCAGTATATTCCTGCTGTAGAAAAAGGCATTTTAGGTGCTATGGAAAACGGTTTTCTTGTAGGATCTCCCGTTGTTGATATTGAAGTAGAGCTTTATTTTGGGTCATATCACACTGTTGATTCTTCTGAAATGGCATTTAAAATTGCAGGATCAAAAGCGTTTCAGGATGCTGCTAACAAGGCAAAACCGGTTATGCTTGAGCCTATAATGGATGTAGAAATAACAATAACCGATGATCATACAGGTGATATTGCAGGCGATTTGAACCACAAACGTGGTAGGATAATGGGAATGGAACCTGTTGGTAAGCTTCAGAAAGTGAAAGCAAAGGTTCCGTTAGCAGAAATGTTTAAATATGCTACAGAACTACGATCAATGACCGCTGGCAGCGGCTATTTCACAATGGAATATTCACATTATGATATTGTACCTGGAAACGTGGCGGAAAAGGTTATTGCTGATGCTAAAAAAGAGCAGGAGGAATAGTTTTTATGAGCGGTCATTCAAAATGGGCTAGTATTAAACATAAAAAAGCAGCAACTGATGCTAAAAGAGGCAAACTGTTTAGTAGAGTTATTAAAGAAATAACTGTAGCAGCCAGACAGGGCGGCGGTGATATGGATGCTAATCCAAGGCTTAGAACAGCTGTTCAAAAAGCAAAAGATTCGAATATGCCTGCTGACAATATTGACCGAGCAATAAAAAAGGGAACCGGAGAACTTCCCGGCACCAGTTATGATGAGCAGGTATATGAAGGATATGGTGTAGGCGGTGTTGCTATTATGGTAGATACGCTTACTGACAACAAAAACAGAAGTGCTTCAGAGATTAGATCTATATTTTCAAAAAACAACGGCAATCTTGCTGGGGTAGGTTCTGTTGCATGGATTTTTAATAAAAAAGGTTATATCACTGTTCCAATGAATCTTGCGGATGAAGAAACATTGTTTCTGGCGGTTACTGAATCAGGAGCTGAAGATTTTAAGGCTGAAGAGGATCAGTATGAAATATATACAGATCCTTCAGCTCTTGAAGCTGTTAAGGAAGCTGTAAAAAACGCCGGAATAGAGTATGAAGTTGCCGAAATCACGTATCTTCCCCAAAATACAATAAAAATAGCTGACATAGCTGAGACAAGACAGGTTCTTAGGCTTATTGATGCTCTTGAAGAGCACGATGATGTTCAGAATGTCTATGCGAATTTTGATATTCCTGATGAAATACTGGCACAGCTTGAATCGGATTCCTGATTAAATGAGAGTCTTGGGGATAGATCCTGGAACTATTTGTACAGGTATCGGTGTAGTTGAGTCTGACGGTAGAGCGTATAAATCTATATATTACGGTACCGCTAAAAACTCTTCTAAATGGCTTTTTACAAGAAAATTTCAAAATATATATCAGGAAATAATTAAAGTAATTGAAACGTATAGTCCAGATTGTCTTGCTGTTGAAGATATATTTTATTGTAAAAACTTTCAGTCAGCATTAAGACTTGGTGAAGCACGTGGTGTTATTATTCTTGCAGGTGCAACAGCAGAAATCCCTGTGTGGCAATATTCACCCAGAAAGGTAAAACAAGCTGTTGTCGGTTATGGCAATGCTCATAAAACTCAAGTTCAGAAAATGGTGAAAAGCTTATTGGGATTAGCCGAAATTCCACAACCTGAAGATGCTGCAGATGCACTGGCAATTGCAATTTGTCACATACAAATGTCAACAGGAATACTTCAAGAAGGGAAACAGCTTTGATAGCTTACATACAGGGCAAACTTGTAGAGAAAGACCCGACAAAGATTGTCATTGAAGCCAATGGAATTGGATATGACATACATGTGCCTATTTCAAGTTACGAAACGCTTGGCTCTGAAGGACAGATAGTGAAAGTATTTATCCATTTTCACGTAAGAGACGATAATTACCAGCTTTACGGATTTTCAACTGAAGAAGAACGCGATTTGTTTAGAATGCTTATCGGCGTACAGGGAATAGGCCCAAAAGTAGGCATTGCACTTTTGAGCGGATTAAAAACCGATAACCTGCGGATGGCGGTTGCGGCAGAGGACAGCAAAACTCTTGCGAGCGTGCCTGGAATTGGTAAAAAAACAGCAGAGCGTCTTGTTGTTGAACTGAAGGAAAAATTCAAGGATTACACATTTGCATTAATTGATGATTCGGTAAAAGAAATTGATCAAAAACAGGTTATGTTCAGAGATGCAATACTTGCATTGATTTCGCTTGGATATAACAGAACAAGTGCTGATAAAGCAGTAAGAGATTCTTATCGTAAACAGGAGTCTTTAACTGAGACAGAAGAACTTGTCAGGCTTGCTCTACAAAGGATTAGCAAATGACAGAAGACCGGTTTATAGAAAAAGTATTACATGAAGATGATTTGCAATACGATTTAACATTACGTCCTACTGAATTCAGGGATTATATTGGACAGGATAAAATAAAGGAAAGACTAAACGTTTTTATTGAAGCTGCAAAAAAGCGTAATGATACGCTTGAACATCTTTTATTTTCAGGCCCTCCTGGTCTTGGAAAAACCACCATTGCATATATAATAGCAAATGCAATGGGTGCAAGCATCAAATGTACTTCAGGTCCTGTTATTGAGCGGCCCGGAGATTTAGCTGGGCTTCTTACAAACCTGCAGGAAGGTGACGTTCTTTTTATTGATGAAATCCACAGGTTGAACCATAATGTCGAAGAGTATTTGTACCCGGCGATGGAAGATTATATGCTTGATATAGTTATTGATAAGGGACCAAGTGCAAGGTCCGTCAGACTTAATCTTCCAAAATTTACATTAATTGGTGCTACAACAAGAAGCGGGCTTTTAACTGCGCCGCTCAGATCTCGTTTTGGTTTGAGAAATAGGTTGGATTATTATTGTAAAGATGATCTTTCTCAGATAATAAACCGTTCTGCCAGAATTTTGGATGTGCCTATTGATAAAGAAGGTTCATCGGAGATAGCGATGAGATCTCGCGGAACACCCCGCATTGCTAATAATCTTTTACGAAGAGTAAGAGATTATGCCCAAGTTAAGGCAGATGGAAATATAACAAGAGAGATAGCAGATGCAGCGTTGAATATGCTTGATGTAGATGAACGCGGCCTGGATGAAATGGATAAAAGAATTCTTAATAGTATAATCGTAAAATTTGCAGGAGGTCCCGTTGGATTAAATACAATAGCAGTTGCAGTGGGTGAAGAAAGCGATACCATTGAAGAAGTTTACGAACCCTATTTAATACAACAGGGATATATAAAAAGAACTCCTAGCGGCCGTATGGCGACCAAACTAGCCTATGATGTTCTTGATTTGCAGTATCCGCTAAAGAAAGATAAGACAGTTCAGCCTGAATTGTTTGAACAATAGTATGATGCACGGTATAGTCTCTAAATTATTTATTCTAATAGGTATTGTTTTCCTGATTATTGGATTAGTATTCTATTTTTTTCCTAAATTTAGAATTCCTGGCGATATTTCTTTTCATGGAACAAACTGGAGTTTTAATTTTCCTCTTGGTTTATGCCTGTTAATCAGTATTATAATTGGCTTTCTTATTAGTGTTCTGGGGAGAAAGTAATGAGAAAAGTTTTGTTTATAATCTTTTTTTTTACAATTGTTCTTTGCTTTGGAACTCAGGAGTCTCATTCTTTCGGCAAAAAACCAGGAACACAAATAAGGCGTGTTCGCGTTTTATTAGTTGAAAATAAGCCTACAATAACCATAAGAGTCCGTGGAAACTATGCACTCAGAAACACCTCGTCCGGTAAATTGTTTACAAAACCTGACAGCAGTAGTTTGATTTTTTCAAAGGGAAAAGACGGAATAGATGTAAGCGAATTACAAACAGGATTAAAATCAGTTTCGGTAATAACTGGTCGTATCGGTGCAATAGTTTACAAAAAAAACCCTATTCGAGGAACCGTTAAGATTATTTTAAATCGAAACGGAACTCTTTCAATGATTAATTTTATACGGCTTGAAGAGTATCTTCTTGGAGTAATTGCGCCTGAAATAGGAAAGGGTGCCCCATTTGAGGCTATGAAAGTGCAGGCGGTTTGCGCTAGGACTTATGCTCTTTATCAAATGGGTATTAGAGAAAAAGCGCCTTATGATGTAGCTAGCGATCACAGAAGTCAGAATTATGGAGGAGTAAGGCAGGAAAGCACCTTGATAGCCCTTGCTGTCCAGAAAACAAGGGGCGAGTACCTTTCGTATCGTGACAGGGTTTTGCCAAGTTTTTACTGCACAAGCTGCGGTGGTCACACAGAAAACATTCGAAACGTTTG
>JAVCCS010000242.1 GCA_030765365.1 Candidatus Theseobacter exili | reverse complement strand
TATGCGCAAGGAAATACGGGTTCTCATAGTGGACGATTCCGCATTTATGAGAAAAATGCTTACAGAGATAATCGATTCTGTTCCTGGATTTGAAGTCATAAAAATAGCCGTGGATGGTCTGGATGCTTTGGAGAAAGTGAAACAATTCCGTCCCGATGTAGTTACACTGGACATTGAACTTCCGGAGGTAGATGGTCTTACTGCACTTATATACATCATGGAAGAATGTCCAACTCCGGTAATAATAATAACCGGTTTCAGCAAATTCTCAGGAGAGGAAACCGTAAAGGCATTAGAATATGGGGCAGTAGGTTTTGTGCGTAAACCGCAAGGCGATTTCTCGAAGAACAAAAGAATCTTCAAAACCGAGCTTATGTCAAAACTGATGCTCGCCTCCACGGTGAATGCGGAAAAACTGAAATCCATATCCTTACCTGAAGAAAAACTCAAAGAAAAAAAATTCAAGATTAGCAAAGATAAAGTAGTAGCCATAGCCAGTTCCTCCGGAGGACCCAGAGCATTAACTTATGTAATTCCACAATTGCCAGAGAATTTACCTGCACCTGTAATAGTGGTCCAACATATACCTCCTGCGTTCGCTGGCTCACTTGCCAAAAGACTTAACGGGGAATCAAAGTTGGATGTGAAAATAGCAGAGAATTCCGAATTTCTCCTGAAAGGAAAGGTCTACATAACTCCGGGGAACATGAACTGTAAGATTCAGTTAAGAGAAGGAAAGAAACCAGAGTTTGTATTGGTTCCTCCTTCCGGGGAGGAAAGTTTTCTTTATACTTCGACCAATAAACTAATGAGTTCTTTAGCGCCTATCTACGGTAAGAATACAATAGGAGTGGTCTTAACAGGCATGGGAGATGATGCAACAGATGGGATGCGAAGTATCAAGAAATATGATGGTTACACCATTGCAGAAGCCGAGTCTACTGCTGTGGTTTCCGGAATGCCACGTGCAGCAATAGAAGCAGGGGTGGTTGATAAAGTTGTTCCATTACAAAAAATAACAGGTGAGATTGTTAAAGCAGTCGATAGATAGAGGAGAGAGGATGGAGGATGGAGATAAATCTCTCTACTTTTATCAGAATGGAGTGAATTGTGGAACTATCAGAATACAAACAGCTGTTCTTAAGTGAAGCAGAGGAGATTCTGAACTCAGCGAATAATGTTCTGGTTAAACTTGAGAAGGAGTCCGAAAATATGTCTCTGCTGAACGATTTATTCCGCTACAGCCACACCCTGAAGAGCATGGCACAGAGCATGGAATATGAAGATATCGTTAAACTTACCCATTCCATGGAGAACATCCTGTCATTATTAAGAAGTGGGGGATTGAAGACAGAAAAGTATATAGTGGAGTTACTCTTCAAATCTCTGGATACCTTAAGTGACTTAGTAGAGGATGTAAAAAAAGGCAAGATGAAGAAGGGAAGAATATCCCCACTGGTAGAGAAATTTGAAAAAATTGCTTCCGCTATCCCCAAAGCAAAGAGGAAGACTGATATTGTCCATTCCACGAAGCAGGTGGAATGAGAATTTGCACCCGGTTTTCTTAAGGAATCTCAGACAGTACGAGTTCCGTTAGCTCGGCTGGATGACCTCATGAACACAGCAGGTGAATTGACAATAAGCAAAATCAGGCTCATGCAAATAGTCCAGGCAATTGAAAATGACTCTCTGAAAGAAGTTACAGCCCGTATATCATTGCTTATTTCTCAGATTCAGGACGAGATGATGCAAGTGAGACTTGTCCCATTGGAGTATCACTTCGCCGCTTATCCCAGAATGGTGCGGGACATGGCGATAGCCCAGGGGAAAGAAGTGGATTTGGTAATTCAGGGCAGTCATATCGGGATGGATAGGAGTATACAGACTGAGATAAACGAATCTTTGCTTCATCTCTTGAAAAATGCGGTGACTCATGGGATTGAAAGTGCAAAAGAGAGAGAAAAACTGAATAAACCAGACAGGGCAAGGATAAAACTTGTTGCAAGAAGAGAAAAGGAGTTTGTAATCGTGGAGATTTCCGATGATGGCAGGGGTATAGATATTGAAGAAGTGAAAAAAACTACGCTGGCAAGAGGGATCATTACAGCGGAAGAACTTTCAACCCTTGCCCCGGAAGAAATAGTGATGCTTATTACTCATCCCGGATACAGCGGTGCAAAAAAAGTTACCGAGGCAGCAGGCAGGGGTGTCGGGTTGAATGCGGTAAGAGTCAAAGTGGAATCCTTCGGAGGAACGCTGAGCATAGATACCAGAGTAAACAAAGGAACCATTTTTTTTATAAAACTGCCTCTGACTATGGCCGTAATTCAGGTTCTGCTGGTAGGTATTGCAAATGAGACATATTGTATTCCTTTATCCCATATACATGAGACGATAAAGATTTCAACACAAGAAATCAGGACCGTGGAGCACCACGAAATGGTTTCTCACAGAAATACAGTGATCCCTTTAATCAGGTTGAAGGAAAAACTTGGTTTTCATTTGCATAATGGACAAAACCACACGGAAAATGAACGAAAGGGAGAAATTGACGGGCGTATCCCGGTAATAGTAGTTGAGACAGGAACAAAGAAGACGGGTTTGATAGTAGAGAATATCATAGGACAACAAGATGCTATAATAAAACCCTTGGCAGGCATATTAAAAAAGATAAAGGGGGTTTCAGGCGCTACCATACTGGGTACAGGGAAAGTAGTGTTTATTGTAGATGTGCCATCAGTAGTCTAAGGGGGTGCTAAAACCTTTAAGGAGAATAATGACAGAGATAAAACCTGACTATTTTCAACTGGACGCATTCAAAGAAATTGGTTCAATAGGAGGTTGCAACGCTGCCACAAGTCTGTCGGTTATGCTGGATAAGAAAGTGGATATCGGTGTACCAACTGTCGTAATAGAGTCTATTGAGAATATTCCCCATGTTCTATTGGAAGGAGCAAACATTATAAATGCAGTTTGTTTTTCAGTCATCGGCCAGATTTCGGGAAGTATCTTTTTAGTCTTTTCCCCCCCCGAATCTTTGATACTGGCCAATCTTCTGACCGGCAGGAAAACCACACAAACCGAAAATCTGGACGAGATAGAAATGTCGGCATTAAACGAACTGGGGAATATTATAGTTGGAACGTATCTCTCTGCCCTGAACCAGGTACTAAAAATGAAAGTTGAATATTCTGTTCCGGAATTTATTTCTGATATGTTAAAACCTGTTTTAACCGGAATAGTGACTAAATTATCATTGAAGACAGACTATGTAGTAATAGTAAAAAATGAATTTATGATAGAAAAGAAAATGTGCAAAATTCCTTTAATATTCATCCCAGATTCTGAATCTTTGAATACTATACTGGAAACATTGGGAAAAGGAGAAAAGTAAATAGGGGAAACAACAATGAAGAATGATGCAGAACTAATTGAGTTAGGCAAAGAAGAATCCCAGGATTTAATAAATAAAATGAGAGAGGGATTGTCTGTTCCGGAAAACCGCGCAAATGACGATGTGAAAATAGAGCAACTCTTCCGGTATGCCCACACGCTTAAGTCCGTATCAGGAATGATTGGTTTA
>JAVCCS010000158.1 GCA_030765365.1 Candidatus Theseobacter exili | reverse complement strand
CATATCATTTTGTAGAGATTATGGCCTGTCCGGGTGGTTGTATAGGCGGCGGCGGACAACCTATTCCTACAAACATGGAAATCAGAAAAAAAAGAACCAAAGCTATATATTCAGAAGATGAGCACATGGCTCGTCGTAAATCACACGAAAATCCTGAGGTAATAGCTATCTATAATGATTTCCTGGATAAACCAAATAGTCACAAATCGCACAAGCTGCTTCATACTGGGTATGTAGAACGCGAGAATATATGAATGTTTGTTTGACGGTAGACAGTTTGGAAGATCCTATTGCCTATTGTTATTTTCAACAAAAAAACGTTAAGAGGGTGTCTCAAAAGGGCACCCTCTTTTTTTGATAGATTCTTTACTTTTTACGTTTGTCCCTAGTTTTCTTCATAAGCCAGGCCATACTTTCCCCCAGAACTCTCATGGTCTTGATGCCCTCATCATCTTTAAGCACATCCCCTTTTTCTCTTCCAATACCCAGATTCCAGTAGGATGATCCTGGTATAATCATCTCATTAATCAGAAAGAAATGATTTATGCTGTCGAAAGCATGAATTGCCCCGGCTCTGCGGACTGCAATTACAGCAGCACCGACTTTGTGTTTAAGAGGATTCCCAGCCCCCCGCAAAGCATAACCTGATACATCAATAAGAGCTTTTGCTTCTGTACAGAGATCAGCAAAATATACTGGTGAACCTATAATTATTGCATCAGCTTTTAACATTCTTTTTATACACTCATTTATAACCTCATTTTTTTGGTGACATATCCCATCTTTTTGTTTCCTGCATTTCATACAGGCGATACAACCATTGACTTTTTTACCCCCAAGCTGGAAAAACTCGGTTGTTATTCCTTCTTTTTCAACAGTCCTGAATACTTCTTTTATAAGTAGTTCAGTATTACCTGCCTTGCGAGGACTACAGTTAATGCCCAATACTCTCATAATAAATTCTGTTAGTTTTTTTATTATGCAATGTTGGTTAATTCATCTCAGTTTTCAAAACAAATATTTATTAGATTTGTTTTGAATAAAGAAAAGAAATTCCTAATATCAGTCAATGGTATGTTTTCGGATTACCACAGAACATGTTTCAGGAGGTTTGATGGATATGAAAACAAAAAGATATGTTCCCTGTATTCTGTTCATTCAGAGTTTATTGCAATTACCTTTATCACGGGAAGAATACTTCCAATTTCTTTAACCGTGACAATTGTATTGTTGGTATTTTTTATCACACAGTTTTTATTTTTTTATGAAGATGTTCAAAATGTAAAATAGCCAGTCATGTTAGAGAAAATAATAGACTTTAGTGTCAGAAACAAGTTAATAATAATTCTGTTTACCTTTACAATGGCTGCTTTTGGTTTATTTGCCATAATAAAAATTCCCGTTGGAGCAGTGCCTGATATAACTAACAATCAAGTTCAGGTTATCACCACCTCGGAAAACCTTTCAACTCAGGAAATAGAACAATTTATTACAGCTCCGGTTGAGCTGGAGATGGCAAATTTACCAGGTGTATTGGAGATCAGATCAATTTCTAAATTCGGCCTCTCAGTTGTAACCATCGTTTTTAAAGAACAGATGGGGACTTATATACCAAGGCAGCTGATAAGTGAAAAGATCAAAGCAGCATCTGCAAATATACCGGAAGGCTTTGGAACACCTGAAATGGGGCCGATTACCACAGGTTTGGGCGAGATTTATCAATACATTCTCGATCTGAAACCTGGTTACGAGAATGAGTACACGCCAATGGATTTACGGACCATACAGGATTGGATCGTAAGGCGTCAGTTGTCAGGCATAAATGGGGTGGTAGAGGTCAATTCATGGGGCGGATATCTGAAACAATATGAAGTTGCAATAGACCCTGTGCGTATGCGAAGCAAGGAGGTTACTCTGATGGAAGTTTTTGATGCTCTGGAATCAAATAATAGTATATCCGGGGGTGCTTATATAGAAAAAACAAATCAGAGTTATTTTATCCGTGGTGATGGTCAGGTGAAGTCGTTGGAAGATATAGGAAACATAATAGTAAAAAATAATGGTGGGATTCCTGTTTTAGTGAAAGATCTGGCTACAATTCATTATGGATATGCTAATAGATTTGGAGCTATTACAGCGAATGGTCAGGGTGAGAAAGTTCTGGGTCAGATTATGATGCTAAAAAATGCAAACTCAAAAATTGTAATAAATGAGGTAAAAAAACGTGTGGCAGAGGTTCAGAAAAACTTACCTGAAGGTGTTTTTATTAATCCAATTCTTGAGCGTAGTGAATTGATATCCAAAACTACATTAACTATTGTTGAGAACCTGACTCTTGGATGTTTGATAGTAATTTTAATAGTTATTGTACTCCTGGGGAATGTTCGTTCTGCTCTGGTAATCGCGTCAATGATTCCCTTGTCACTGTTTTTTACTATATCACTGATGTATATCTTCGGAATTGATGCAAATCTGATGAGTCTTGGTGCACTTGACTTTGGAATAATAATAGACGGGGCCGTTATTATTGTTGAATATATTGCTATCCGGATAACTGCAAAAAGAACTGATTTTGAGAAAGCAGATGGTGAAAACCGACAGGCTCTTATTGATAAAATCACCTTCAAAGGAGCATCCAAAATGATGAGCTCGGCTGTTTTCGGACAAATTATTATTCTGATCGTATTCATCCCTATTCTTTCTCTTAGTGGTGTTGAAGGTAAAATGTTTCGTCCCATGGCTCTATCATTCAGCTTTGCCATTATTGGAGCTATGATTTTGGGTTTAACATGGCTCCCTGTTGCTTCTTCTCTTTTCTTAAAACCGGAAAAAGAAAATGGAAAGAATTTATCTAAATGGATAATGGATCTTGCT
>JAVCCS010000237.1 GCA_030765365.1 Candidatus Theseobacter exili | reverse complement strand
TGCTTTTGTCTTATTCTGATATGTTGGAGTTGACAGATATTCTTGATGAACTCCAGGATAGAGAGACTATAAAAGCTGTTCAGGATGGTAGAATGGCTATAGCGAATGGAGCAAAAGGTATCCCTGTAGAGAATCTATTCAAAAGAATAAGACTGCAGGAAAAGTGAAGTACGAAGTCAAGTTCCCGAACAGTTCTCTGGAAAATAAGTTCGAAAAAATGTTGTTAAAAATTCCAGAGAGAAATATTCGGCAACGAATTACAAAGGAAATAGAAGCCCTCGCTGATAATCCACGACCTGACGGTAAAAAAACAAAAAAACTCAAACCGCCTGTGCATCTTTATAACTTAACAGCAGAATATCGATTAAGAATAGGAAGCTACAGAGTTCTGTATGATATAGATGATAGTAAAAAAATCGTATGGATTCTGGTATTAAGAAAGCGCTCGGAAAAGAGTTACAAATAAGACGTGTCCCTAATTTGCAAGTTAAGCTCTAATCTCAGGTATGTTATTTAAAATGATAAGGTTATGTGATATAATTCAGTCAGTATTTAAGTAGTAAAAATATTTATTCCACACATTAATTGTTGGGTGCTTTTTTTAGGAAAATATAATGATAGAACTTAGGCGGGTGTTTCGGAATATTTTATCCGTAGGTTTAATTATGATATTTTTGCTTTCAACAAATGGTTGCAATACTACATCTGTTCCAGAAAGGCGAATCTCGTATAACTCGTGCAATTTTATTTATCGTAAGAAAGATTTTCATGAGTGTCTTTCGCAAGCAAATGCTGGTGATGCACATGCAGCATTCGGCATTGCAAAAATATATGAGAAAGGCAAATACTTTTCCAGTCGGGGCAGTGATGAAAGTTTGAGTGTTGAAAGAGACAGAAAAACTGCTTTCCACTGGTACAAAGTGTCCGCTGATTTAGGATATGAGAAGGCTCTACGAACCGTATTTTATAGTTATTGTTATGGCAGGTATGGTCCAGAAAATAGAGTTAAGGCAGAAAGTTATCTAATAAAGGCCTCAAATATGGGCCATGAATGGGCGATGTTGTTATTGGCGCATAGGTCTGAAAAGAGTGATCCAGAAAAGGTCATGAACCTGTACTTACAACTAGCAAGCATGGATAATTGCCATGCTCAAGGAAGGTTAGCTGAATTATATTTAGAAGGGAAGATTGTACCAAAAGACCCATGCAAAGCGTATTTCTGGGCATTGCTAGCAAGGGTTGGATGGCCATCGAGGAAGTGTCCAATTGATGGTCTTCTCTTCGCAACAAACAACTACGATCCTAGTTATTCAGTAAAAGATAAATCTGAAGCAACTCTGGACCCAGAATATATTGAAGTGGTTCAAGATGCAGCATCCAAGTGGAAAAAAGGGCAGACGGAACCAGACTTGCCAACAGTTCAAACTGAACCAGAAAAGAAACCATTTCTTGCAAAGATTATTCCACCTGATTCTATAAAGGTTTCAAAATTAAAGAATAAAGAGAAACCTTTAGAGTGGATTCCAGCTGATATAGATTTAAGCATGCAGCTCAAGACAGTTCTAACGCCCTCACAAATATTTGAGCTTATTAACCCGTCTGTTTGGACTGTTATTTCTGCCTCCACAGCCAAAAATCTAAAAGCTATGAACAATATATCTATTGCCTCTGCAGTAGCCATCAGCGAGAACAAGTTGCTGACTAACTATCATATTATTGAAAAAAAACCGTATGTGCTAATCAAGCATGGTGAAGAAATTGTAGGGGTCGTGATATATGCAGGTGATAAACAACGTGACCAGTGTATTCTTCTTTCCAAGGGCATAAAATTGAAACCAGTTAAAGGATTTAGAAAATATAATCAACTATCTGTTGGAGATACTGTTTATTCTGTTGGCTCGCCACAAGGATTGGAGAATTCTCTTGGGCAAGGTCTTGTTTCAGGTAAGAGGGAATTAGGCGAACAAAAAATCATTCAAACAACCGCTCCTATTTCACAAGGTTCCTCTGGCGGTGGACTTTTCGACCGTGCAGGAAATCTTATAGGAATCACAACATTTAAGATAATTGATAGTGAAGGTTTGAATTTTGCTATATCAATAGAAGATTTTTCTCAATAATTTTGATTTTAGCTTTATTAAATAATGGTCTCAGGTTTTCATAGTGTATATTTGACGTCTAACCACTGCGTTGGAGTCGGACGCGGTTAATTGCGCCGCTCACGTGTTAAGTTTGGTATAAAAAAGTATGTGTGAATTTATCAGCAAAACGGTTACTTTTCTGAGTAGTTGGAATTGGCCAGAAATTATAAAGGGAATCGTCAGCATATGGGTGGCAACAGTTGCAACCAAAGCGCTAACAACTTGGAAGCGACAATCAAAGGCACAAAAGCGAGCCGATTTCATGGACGAACTAACTGAGTCCGTCCATAAGTTTATTGATGCTATAGCTGCTCCATGTGAGATGGTTAAATATATAAAGATTGGAATAGAAAGTCATGCCTGTCTTCCTGACCTTGATAAAAGCTTAGAGAACCCCGATTGCTTATATCCAAAGGCGTGGGGAAAAAGACGCAAAGCGCCTTTACGAATACTTAAAACCATGTGCACAACCCTTGTTTAAGATTCGCTCCTTGGTCGCGAAGGGTCAAGTTCTCGGATTTAAAAATTACAGAGATTGACAGAATGCATGCAGAATGATTACATGGCAGCATGAGAGGATTCAAGCATTTTGCTGTTTCATTGGAAGTCCGTCTTTATACTGGAAGAATCCAAAGGTTCAGGAGTCTTTAAGCAAAGCGATTTCTTTAGATTCCAGTGATATTGAGAAGCAAATTAAAGAGCAAAACGTGATATTCCTGAATTTCGTAAAGGACACATATCGAAAAATATACGAATAAATCGAACAAGACGCTTAGAATAAATAAGGACGTATTTCATTTACTTGTCCGACCTAGATTTAATGATATGTTTTGTGTAGCTTCTCAAGCCAGTTTGTTTATTTGATTTGCCATGTTGATTGTGATATCGTAACACCAGAGTGGAATTGATTGGGATGACGGATACGGTGGGAAGGAGAATAATAATGACTGTTCAGTTAGTAAAAGAAAAAAAATATAGTGGGCAGTATGTAGCACTCAAAAGCTTCGAAGATGATACAGTTATAAGTAGTGGGGATCGTATACAAGAAGTTTATGAAAAAGCTGCTAAAAAAGGATATAAAAATCCTGTTATAGCGCATGTGCCTAAAAAAGATATGGTTCAGATTTTCTAATGGAATTGATGGAGACTGAAATGAAAAAGGTTGGAGTCGGGCTTATAGGGTTTGGGACAATAGGCACAGG
>JAVCCS010000332.1 GCA_030765365.1 Candidatus Theseobacter exili | reverse complement strand
TTAATAAGACACCAACAAGTAGTGTAACCAAGGAGAAAACTAAAACAAATAAAGACTTAAAGAATTTCATAACATCACTCCTGGTTTGAAATTATCCCTGACGTTTTATCATCTCATCAACATAATGGGTTGAATAGTTCCCTGAACAAAAATTCGGATCATTAAAAATTTGTTTATGAAACTGAATAGTTGTAGGAATACCTTCAATAACAAACTCATCCAAAGCTCGATTCATTCTTGCGATAGCTTCTTCACGCGTTCTGCCGGATGCAATAAGTTTTCCAATCATAGAATCATAATGAGGAGGAATAGAATATCCTTGATAAATATGTGTATCAAGTCTAATACCTTTACCCCCTGGAAAATGAAGACCTGTGATAGTACCTGGCATAGGCTGAAAACCTTTATCAACATTTTCAGCGTTTATTCTGCATTCAAATGCCCAACCATTTATTTTAACGGCTTTCTGCTCTATTCTAAGGTGTTCTCCAGCAGCTATTCTTATCTGCTCCTCGATTATGTCAACATCTGTAACTTCCTCTGTTACGGGATGTTCAACCTGTACTCTTGTATTCATCTCCATAAAATAATATCTGCCGTGCTTATCCAGCAGAAACTCAACCGTTCCGGCATTAACATATCCTGCTGCTTTTGCCGCTCTGATAGCTGAACGACCCATTTTCTGGCGAAGGCCTTGACTTAACATTGGAGACGGAGCCTCTTCAATCAGCTTTTGATGACGTCTCTGAATTGTACAGTCTCTCTCTCCTAAATGAATCGTATTCCCATATGAATCAGCTAATATTTGAAACTCAATATGTCTTGGCTCTTCAATTAGTTTTTCAATATATACTTCTGAATTTCCAAATGCTGCTTCTGCCTCGGCCCGAGCTGTCATAAATGCATTTACCAAACTCATGTCATTATGAGCTACCCTCATGCCTCTACCTCCGCCTCCAGCCGAAGCCTTGATAATTACAGGATAACCTATCTTCTTTGCAATTTTTAATGCCTCATCCGAAGATTCAACAATACCATCACTGCCTTGAATTGTTGGGACTCCTGCCTTCCTCATAGTTTCTTTTGCTCTTGCCTTATCACCCATAAGCTTAATACTATCAACTCCGGGACCAATAAACTTGATATTGCAGCTTTCACAAATCTCTGCAAAATGAGTATTTTCTGCTAAAAATCCATAACCGGGATGAATTGCTTCAACATCACTTATTTCAGCAGCACTGATAATATTGGGAATGCTGAGATAACTTTTATTTGATGGCGCCGGACCAATACAAATCGCCTCATCTGCCATTTGTACTGGTATAGAATTCTCGTCAATAGTTGAATGTACAAGAACAGTATCAATACCCAGTTCTTTACATGCACGAATAATTCTCAAGGCTATTTCACCTCTGTTAGCTATTAGTATTTTTTTAAACATATTTGATGTTACGCCTTTCTGACACGGAAGAGGGGCTGACCATACTCAACACTCTGACCATTTTCAACCATAATCTCGGCAATCACCCCTGACACTTCAGCTTTAATTTCGTTCATGACTTTCATCGCTTCAACAATGCATACTACGTCATCAATGGAAACACGATCACCTTCTTTTGCATAAGGAGGTGAATCTGGCGAAGGAGCAGTGTAAAAAGTTCCAACCATTGGAGAAACTATATCCTCAAGTCCTTCTTCCTTTTTCATTTCTACCGCAGATGATGTTGGTTCTTCTGAAGCCGTTGAAGCAGCAACATTAACTGGTTCTGCTACAACAGATTTAACAGGCACGATTTCCTGAACTGCCTGATAGCCACGAGATAGCTTCAAACGTACGCCATCCCTCTCCATCTCAAATTCACGAATTTCATTTTCATCCATTAATTTGATGATTTCCCGGATTTCTTTTAAATTCATAATTATACCCTTTGTATATATTGTCCGGTTCTAGTATCAACCTTAAGCACATCACCAACTTCAACAAATAATGGCACTTGTATAATTGCACCGGTTTCCAAAGTAGCTGGTTTTGTACCGCCAGTAACTGTATCTCCTTTAAAACCTGGATCGGTTTCAGATACTGTTAATTCCATAAAAAACGGTAGTTCCACACCTATAATATTGCCACTATAAAGCTTCATTCTGACAACTGTGTTTTCTTTCAAAAAATCTATAACATCTACAAGAACCTCTTTTTCAACAGGATTTTGTTCATAGCTGTCTAAATCCATAAAAATAAAATGTTGTCCGTTATTATAAAGGTATTCCATCTCAACATCTTCAATAAAAGCCTGTTCAACATCTTCGCCTGCCCGAAATGTCTTGTCAAGAACGCTGTTGTTTTTTATTTGGCGCAACTTTGTCCTTACGAAAGCTCCACCTTTTCCAGGTTTCACATGTTGAAAAGATACAATATTGTATAATTCACCGTTGACAACTAATGTCATATTCGCTTTCAGGCTATTTGTGGAAACCATTTTATTTCCTTCTTTTCAATTTGTCAGAATTTCACATCCATTTTTTGTTACAGCAACAACATCCTCAATCCTTATACCGCCCCAACCCTCAATATAAATACCGGGTTCAATAGTAAAAACCATTCCTTCTCTCAATTTCGTTTTGTTATTACAATTCACAGACGGTTTCTCATGCACTTCAAGGCCTACACCATGGCCAAGAGCATGACCAAAATTCGGCCCGTAACCTTGCTTTTTAATCCAGTCCCTCGCAGCTTTATCTATTTCTAGAATCTGAACCCCAGGTTTTATTTTACTTATGGCTTTATCCTGAGCCTTTTTAACTATCTCCCATATCTTTATGTATTGGGGGCTCATCGTACCTAAAAAGCGTGTTCGTGTCAAGTCAGAACAATATTTTTGCATAACAACTCCAGCATCAATAAGGATTATTCCCGGGCCAATTTTATTATCAGTTGTTTTTGCATGTGGCATGGAGCTACTTTTCCCTGAAGCCATAATAGTTTTAAACGAAAGACAATCCGCACCTTTTTGTTTTACAATTTGTTCAAGAATCCTGGCAGCTTCTTTTTCAGTAGGTCGATCTTTTTCTAATATTGGGAATATTTCGTCAATACTGTCTTTAATTATTCGGCAGGCATGTCGGATATTTTCAATCTCTTCCGAGTCCTTTATCATTCTTATTTCTTCAACAGCTTTGTCAAAACCTGACAGTCTTATAGGATAAACAGCTTTTTTTAATCTCAAATACCTATTATAGGATAAATGTTCGGATTCAAAACCAAGCCTTTTAATCCCTCTTTTATTCAAATATTTCCCTAAATATTCTAATGAATCATTTTTAAGTTTTATTGCCTGCTTTCCTGTTTCCGTTACAACTTGTTCCCAGTATCTGAAATCCGTACAAATATCGTTTTCATCAGGTGTTAATAACAAAAAACCTTCTCCACCTGTAAATCCACTAAGGTATTCCACATTAACATCTTTATTAACTAAAAATGCATCAATCCTCTTTTGAGCTATTGTTTCACGCAATAGATTTAAACGTTTCTTTCTGCTCATTTCTTCTCTCAGTTATACTGATTTCATAACAATTGCATCAAGTGCAAGAATATACCCTGCTGCACCAAATCCAGATATCTGTCCCATTGCAATTGGCGCAATCATTGAATGGTGTCTAAACTCTTCACGAGCATAAATATTTGACAAATGCACTTCAATTGCTTTAATACCGGCAGCTGAAATTGCATCTCTTATTGCAACACTTGTATGTGTATAAGCAGCCGGATTTATTATCAGCCATTTTGCTCCTTTGCTTGATGCTTCTCCAATTGCTTTTACAATATCCCCTTCACTATCAAATTGCACACACTCTACCTGAACGTCTTTTCCCTTTGCTCTAGACAATATTTTCTCATTAATCTGTTGTAAAGTCATTGTCCCATACACATCTGGTTCTCTTGTCCCGAGCAAATTTAGATTTGGACCATGGATCACAAGCACTTTCATATCAACCTCTTTTCAAATTTTTAATATTCAAGTTTTTATGTTTTTTTGTAAGAAATTTAATTTTTGGCAAAACACGTTTCGGATCAGCTTTTCTTTCAAGAGCTTTTCTGTATTCTGCTATTGCTTCTTTCTTCTTCCCAATTCTTTCGAAATACTCTGCTAACTTTAATCTGTATAAAGCTTTTGCAGGATAATTTTCAATTGCTTTATTAAGATAAAAAATTATTTCTTTCGAATAATCCTTTCTCATCAGAGGCTCCAACCTTTGCAGACAAACAGCTACTGAAAGAGCTGCTGCTGCACTCTTATTATTATAACGTAAAGATTTCCTGTAAGCATCTAAAGCTTCGCGATGCCTTCCAGATATTTCAAGAACTCTGCCAAGAGCAAAAAGTGTTTCTGCATTTTTTGAATCAATCGAGGAAGATCTTTTTAATAAATCTAACGCTAAAGAAATTTTACCCTCAGAAAACAACTTCATTGCTTCAACCCTGTAAATTCTTCCGGTTACAGGATTCCTAATTGACCTGATTATAATTGCTGAAAGTAGAAAAACTGCAATAATACAAAATATTTTAAGCCACTTTGTTTCAACATTAATTAAAGAAACACGAAACTTTCCATTAACAGTCATAGCTACGCCAGCCAGCCCCCACACACATAAACTAATTCCTGGCACATAAACATCAAAATCCACAAATCCATGAAGAAAAAAGCCGATAAGCCCGGCTGTTACTCCAATTAAAACTGGAGAAGCCCTATCCTGATCTTGAAATGATTTTCTCATTGCTTTCAACATGCAAGCTAAAGTTATAATCCAAAATAAAATATAAAACACAAATGCAATAGACCCAAATTCAGACCATATCTGCAAATAGTCATTATGGGCCATTCTCGTTTCCTCTTCATCTCCTACAGATTTATTGTTTGCATAAAGAAATCCAAAAGTTCCTGGCCCTCCTCCAATCCATGGATTTTGCATAATTGCCTTTACTGCGCCATGCCAGTAACCTATTCTTACAGTTGAAGTTCTAAAAATATTTGTTGATCTTGGAAGTGCAAAAGAAATAATGCCCAAACAAACTAAAAAGAAGAAAGCAATAACTGTCCACCTCGCCATAAACTGTCTTTTTCGATACTTAAGAAAGCAATATGACAATACCATCAAAGATCCACAAGCTGCCAGAAACGCACCTTTTGAAAATGTCAATCCAATGGCAGTAAAAAAAAGCACTGGCATAAATAGTGAACTTATAGCAGCCCAAAAAATACAAACAGGTCTACCCAACAACATGCAGAAGAATGAACTAAATATAATTACAACCAATAAAATTCTGACAAGCAGTTTCTTAGTTTCTTCTTTATAAAAAAGTAGCAGAGAAACCCCTAACGATAATGATAAAATTAAAAAACCTCCCAAAGCATTCGGGTAAATTAAAGTTGAAAAAATTCTATTACTTGAGAGTCTGGCTTTAAAAGAACTTGCCAGATTTTTTGTTGAAAGATATATCTCTGCCCAATGACGGGTCTCGTCTAACCCATAAAAATACTGGTACAAACCATATAGGGCAACTAAACATGAAGAAGCAAGAAAACAACCCAAAAGCCAGTTTCTCTCTCCGTCATTTTCCACAATCTGAACCGTTAAATAAAAGAACAAAAAGCATGAAAAAAAGTTTACAACCACCCAAAAACTCTGACTTACATTCAAAGAATAAAACCATGACACAGCCATAAATAAGAGAAAACCCAGGGAAGGCACAAATGACAGATATAATTTAATTTGAATTTTGCCGCTAAATATTTGCTTCAACATTAGCAGAAACCAAAGATATACCAGAACCACAAGATACAAAGGACCTGTCCAGGGATATACTATGCCTGAAATTAATGGTCTGGAAAAGAAAACTGAGCCAAGACCAATAAGCAGGACAAGCTGCAAAATTTTCTGAAGGTTTATTCTTCTCTCCTTCATTTACCCCCTCTTTTCCAGCCGTAATATTCCATCATTGCAATTATTAGAAGAATTGCTGCCGTCTGGAAAAAGATTAAAAATACACCTTCAAAACCTACTTTATTCAGCAACAAGGCGGAAAGACCTATAGTAAACGCAACTAGATAAATAAATAGAATTGTACCTCGTTCCGACATTCCCAAACGAACTAAACGATGCGAAAAATGGTTTCTGTCTCCCATATAAACAGGCTTTCCGCTTTTGATTCTTATACAAATTACACTTACTGTATCATAAAACGGAACCGCGAGAATCAGTACTGGCATAACAATAGCAAATATTGTAGGACTGCCAGGGAAATAGTATGTTCCGAGAATAGTCACAGTTGCCATCATATATCCTAAAAACATACTGCCTGAGTCACCCATATAGATTCTTGCGGGAGGAAAGTTAAACAATAAAAATCCAAGAAGACTACCCATTAGAACTACTAATAATGCGGATACAAATAATTGTCCCAACCCAATTGAAACAGTCAGAAAAACACTGCATGCTATAAAAGCAACCCCTGCTGCCAAACCATCCATATTGTCAAGCAAATTAAACGCATTTATAACGGCAATAACCCAGAAAACTGTAATAAATCCGCAAAAGAACATATTGCCGGAAAACATTGTAACACGTACACCATAATAAAAAAGGATAAGAGCACCCATTACCTGTCCAAGAAGCTTTCTTCCTGGTGAAATTCCAATGCGATCATCAACCAGTCCCAGTAAAAAAATAAAAGTACCGCCAATTATAATTCCGAAAAATTTATTTAACACTTTAGAAACTCCTGGCACAGCGTCTACAACATCTTGTGGGAATAAAAAAGGAATCCTGGGCAAAATCTCATAAATAGCTATCAGGTTAATTAGTATTGTGAAAGAAAAACCGAGAAAAATGGCAACACCACCCAAAAGAGGCATAGGCCTTGATTGCACCTTTCTTTCACCAGGATGATCCAACATAGAAAAAACATCAGCTGCTTTAATGGCAGCACGTGTAATCACTGCAGTTATTAAAAGTGAAAAACTAAACAAAAAAACATAAGCAAGTTGCCACAAAACATTCTCCTCCAGGAATTTATCATTTATTGATTACATACTGCTGCTTTTTCAATCAAGCATCATACATTTCAATTAGTTAGTTTCCAACATTTCCTTGTATAGTTTCTCAATCAGTTTTACCATTACATCTTTTCTGAATGAAGGATCTAAAATATCATATCCTGTTTTTCCAAGTTTTCCTCTAAGAACAGGATCTTCAACCAAAGTGACTACAGACTGGACAAACCCTTCTTCATCATCAGGATCCACCAAAAAACCATTAACACCTGTTCTAACCACCTCTCTGGCACCGTCTATATCAAAAGAAACCACTGGTTTACCCTCTGCAAGAGCTTGAACCAACACCTTTGCCAACCCTTCCCTTAAAGAAGCGTGAACGACAATATCCATTGCAGATATCATTTTGGGAATCTCATCCGGTTTAACAAGTCCTGCAAAAATGAATTTCTTCTCCAATCCTAATTCTTGCACTTTTGTTTCAAGTTCCTCTCTAAGCATCCCGTCTCCTACAAGCAGAAAACGAACATTATCGTTCCTTCTAGACACTTCAACGGCAGCCTTAATAAAATACTTATGTCCTTTAAGTGGAAATAACCTTGCCACTTTCCCAACGACCACCTCTTTTTTATTAATTCCAAATTCCTCTCTCACAATATTCGCTTTACTGGCTGCTTTTTCGAAATCTTCAATTTCCATTCCGCTTCTGATTGTTACAAATTTATCTGGCTTTCCAATCCCGGCGGCAACGGCCTTATCTGTCATAATATCTGCAACTGAAACAATCTTATCTGTACAGCAAGCAGCTAAACGCTCAAGAAACTTATAAAAAAGATTAAGCCATTCAGGCTGATAAGGATGAAAAGGCAGGCCATGAATTGTATGGATTATTAAAGGAACACCTGCCGCCCTGGCCGCAAATCGTCCAATTATTCCAGCTTTTGAGCTATGAGTATGAACTACATCAAATTTTTCTTTTCTAAAAAGATTGAATATCTGAATAAAAGCTACGCAATCAAATAAAGGATTTATAGCACGCCTCATTAGATTAATATGATGTACTTTATATTTCTTATTTTTCTTTATCCCATATGACAGATCTCCCTCAGGTCCTAGACTTGGACCTGAAATTAACCAAACGTCCATTTCTGGCTTTTCTGAAAGACCTTCGACAGTAAACAGCGTGTTCTCTTGTGCACCGCCAATAATAAACCGTGTAATTAAATGGGCCACTTTTATCGTCATTTTTATGCCTTAATATATTTCAGTTATTAATTTCTACCAAAGAACCGGTTGCATTATACATTTTTAATATTAGAGATACTCAGTCAATATTTTTTTATTATATCTATTATTGCCAAATATTTACACAATTTCACGTATCTTTTTAGAAATAATCTTTTTTTATAAAAAACTATATAATAGAGTGTTAGTATTATATAAATCTTAACGTTTAGTCAAACAAGAGAAACACCTGAATAATGATTACTAGCAGAATATCAATAGTTATACCCGCATATAACGAAGAAAACACTATTTCATCCTTACTAGATAGAATTGTAAAAACAGATCTTCCTTACGAAAAAGAAATTATAGTTACTGACGACGGGTCAACAGACTCAACTGTTGATAAAGTAAATGAATGGTATTCAAAAATTCCTACTTCATCTGAATTAAACCTCATTCTGCTTAATGTAGAGCATAAAGGCAAAGGCTCAGCTGTTCGTCATGGAATAGAATGTTCTACAGGAGATATAGTGCTGATTCAGGATGCAGACCTTGAATATACTCCATCTGACTATAAACACTGTATAGAACCTTTTATAGTTAATGACGCTAAAGTCGTATATGGTTCAAGAGAACTTCTAAAGACAAACAAACAGTCATCTTTCCTGTTTCACATGGGAGGTCTAATAGTCACTTATTGGATAAATTTACTTTTCGGTTCAAAGCTGACCGATGAACCAACATGTTACAAGCTTTTTAAAGGCAGTTTGATTCGATCTGTTCCTTTTATTCAAAATGGTTTCGGATGGGAACCTGAAATAACAGCTAAAATGCTTAGGCTGGGATATGAAATAATTGAAGTACCTATTCACTATTCTCCACGCAATAGAGCTGAAGGTAAAAAAATACGATGGACCGATGGAATAATAGCACTGCTAACCGCCCTTTATTGGCGTTTTAAATCTTTCAAACAAAGAATATGAAATTTACAAGCTGCATAACTTTTTTCCAAAACAATATATCCGCAAAACATCTTACTATACTCATTGCATTAGGTTTTATTCTACGCATGGCTGTTTCGTTTTCAGGATTAAGCGATCCTGAAAATAATTTCTGCGTTCCGGACAGCGGTTCTTATATCAACCCGGCACTCTCCATTCAGAATGGTCTAGGATATAATACAGATGCCCGTTCCGGTGTTCCCGACACTAGTAGACCTCCTGGATTTTCATTTTTTCTATCTATTATATTTTTGTTACAAACAACAACCTTTCTCTATCAATACCATTTTTTTGTGCTCTAAGCGCTGCAACATGTATTCCTATATACTTCGCAGGAAAACTTCTTTGTGGACATAGAATTGCTTTTTTATCGGGGCTTTTCTATACATTAAACATAACCAGTATAGCTCATAGCCCATTATTGTTATCTGACACTTTATTTACGGCTTTTGTTGCCGGACAACTATATTTTTCTATTAGTTACTATAAGAATGGTGCCACTTCAAGCATCATATTAGGATCTCTTCTATGGGCTTTTGCTGTATATACCAGATCAATGATAATATACTGGATCATTCTATTCCCCATCCTGATAATTTTACATCCGCATAAAAAGCTTTCTAATAAAATCATTGATATAGTCGCTGTAATAGTTATCTCTTTTCTTCTAATAACGCCATGGATGCTCAGGAACAACTCACTTGGAGCAGGGTTCAGGATGGAAACAAATTCCGGTAACATCTATTATCATAACGGTGCGGCTCTTCAATCTAAGATTACTGGCACACCCTCTGAAGAAATACGCGAAAAATGGAGAAATGAAGATGCAAAAGAATTTTCTGCTAAACGAAATCTTTATCCTGATGAAAACTCAAAGTATAAATACAAAATGGAAAAGTTTAAAACACTTGTTTTTCAGAATCCATTTCGCTACCTTCTGCTCCATTTTCACCCAGTAATGCTTTTCCCTGATTTACCAACTTTTTTTGAGATATTAGGTTTTACACAAACCGGACAGGGCACATTGGATACATTACACAGGAAGGGACTTAAAGCCGCTATCCTCCACTATTTTGATGGCAAACTATGGCTTATATTTCTGGCGTCGCCCGCCTTATTGCTTGTTTGTTTTGTATATCTTTTTTGTTTTATTACACTAATAAAATGGATCATATTAAAAAAACTGTTTTTTATTTGGCTTTTTCTTTTATTTATAGTTTATTTCCTTTTTTTACCAGGACCTGTCGTCATGCCGCGCTATCATCTGCCAGCGTTGCCCTTAATCTGCATAATGGCAGCGATTTCCATAGATCAGTTTTTTGTTAAATTCAAAACTTATTTTATAACTATTCGATGAACAAATCTAATAACAGCCAATTTATTGAAAACGATCAAAAGTTAATGACTGATGCCGTTAACTACAGAAAGTACCTTTACTCTTTGATTGAGCCATATATAAATGGAGATGTTTTAGAAGTTGGAAGCGGTATTGGCAATATAACAGAAGCCGTACTTAGAAACAAGGCTTCAGCGATTAAAACCTTATTCTGTATAGAACCACAAAGGCTATGCATTAAATCATTGCAAACATTATCAAACAAATACAAAGGAAAAGTAAATATTATTGAAGGTTCTTTCCCTTCTTCAGTGCCAAACAAACATTTTAACTGCATATATTCTTTTAACGTACTTGAACATATTGAAAATGACTATATTGCCTTAAAGACCCATTATAACCTCCTCTCTGCAGGAGGGTATATTTGTCTTTTCGTCCCTGCTTTCCCAATGTTATTTGGATCAATGGATCATTACTTGCAACATCATAGACGTTACAGAAAAACACAACTATCTAAACAGCTCAAAGATGCAGGATTTACAATAGTATCATCAAGATACTGCAATATAACTGGTTTCTTCGGATGGTTTATTAATAATCGCATACTGAAAATTACGAGTCAAAAAAGAGGACAGATTTATATATTTGATAAGTTCATATTGCCAATTCAATCAACATTTGAAAAATTAATACCACCGCCTATTGGACAAAATCTATTTATTGTGGGTAAAAAAAATTGATTGATTTTATTAAAAAACATCTGCTTTCAGATGATTTCCTTTATGCTTTTCAAATCACACCCTTCTCTTATAACATTTATTTTTATGCATACTTGCATATAAAGACTCGATTTTATCAACCATCATTTTAATTCCAAAATTACTCAAAGCTTTATTTTTACCTGCAGCCCCCATTTTATTTCTTAACTTTTCGTTTGATATTAGAGCTCTTAGCGCTACAGATAATGCTGCAAAATCGTTGGGTGGGACAAGCAGTCCTGTTTGTCCATCATCTACAATTTCCGGGATACCACCCACCTCTGTAGCAACAACAGCTCTCCCGGAAGACATGGCTTCCATCAAAACAATACCCAAGCCTTCCCAATGAGAAGGCAGTATTACCAAAATCGATTTTTTCATCAATTCCGGAACATCTCTTCTTGTTCCGATAAATCTTACGCTTTTAGAAATATTGAGTTCATGAACAATCGATATTAGCCTTTTCTCTTCAGGACCTGATCCTGCTAATAACAAAACAGGATTCCCTGAAAGACTTTCTATTTCTTTCCAGGCTTGCAATAGCGTTTCATGACCTTTTTGCCTGGTGAAATTTGCTACACAAAGACAAATTGGAGTTTCTTCTAAAAGACTAACTCCATGCAACGGTCTGACAGTAATATCATTATACTTTTCTACAAAAACACCATTTCTAACGACTTCAAATTTCGAAACTGGGATCTTTTCATTTTCTACATAAAAATCTCTTACTGCATTTGAAACAGCAATGATTTTGTCACACATATTCATTAGAATTGAATCTATTTTACTAAATATATTCCCATGAAACTTAAAGTAATGAGTATTATGTTTTGTAGAGCAGATCACTGGCACACCTGATAATTTCGCTGCAGTTATTCCATAAAAATCCCCAAGTATTAAATGCGTGTGTACAATATCAGGTCTTTCCTGACGCAGTATTCGATACAATTTCATAAAACATAGAGGAGATAATGCTTTTTTTATCTTAAGATGCGTAACTGGTACACCAAAGGATTTGATTCCCTCTAACAAAGGTGCTGTTCCTCTAAAATATATTACTTTTATTTCAAATCTTTTCCTGTCAAGCACCTCAATGAAATCAGAAAGAAGCTTTTCAGCCCCACCCATATCCAAATCAGAAATTATATGTATTAGTTTTATCTTTTTCACGAGAATCCATTATATTGTATGTATATAAATAATAAAAAACTGCTCCCCATTACTTCAACAAATAAATTGAGCCTTACCGATATTTCTGTAGCGTTTCTGACTATCTATCACCCGCCCTTCAGGCGTGTGCAATCATGAATATTTAAAAATATTCAATTCCTGCTATCCCTGGAAAATTTGCATGTCTTTGAGACACAGCGAGAAATTTAGTCTTTTAAGAATCAAATTTTGATATTAATTCTGTACCTTTTTTAAATTATCAAAATCCAGCTTATCAATATCAGTTCCGTTATAATAAAGAAAAACCGGGATTCTGCCACCTTCAAGAAATGGATTGTCAAGAAGGGTTACCTTGATTTCTCTTATATATCTTGATTTCTTATGTATCTCAATAATTTCGTATCTATTCTCGATGATGTCGCCTTCATCTAATTTCCAGTAAGGAAATTGAGGAAAATCAAACTGTGAGAGCAAACCAGACTTCATATAAATAGAAAATGGTTCTCTACTCAGTAACCCCAAGCCAGAAAGGACTGTTGGCCCTCCTCGGGATCCAATCAAACTAAGCAAATATACATTTACATCCTCCGAACCCAATGCAAGTCTTGTTGCTGATCCGACTCCATTTCTGAATACATAGCCATATTTGCTCAAGGCATCCGGCAAAAACAAATAGTAAATACTGATCTCTTCCGGTGCATACCCTTCTGAAAAATCCTTATTCTTCAAATCATTAAAGATTGTTTCAGATACTTTAGAAGCATCTTTCATTTCTCCACCAGCCTCAATCCAAACAGGAATCCAAACAGAAATCATAAAAACAAGAAACAAAATTAAACTTGTAAAAAAAAATCTGTTCTGTTTCCAAAACGAAAATGTTAGCCGGCAAATAGCAATGCAGAAAAAAGCTATCGGAAAACATAACAACGATTGATAGAAGGAACAAACTGCAGGCCCCAAACCAAAATAGAATCCTGCTATACAAACTGGAAGCCATACTGGCTTTTTGTGTGAATGCATATAGGCAAGAACAGTAATAAAAAATACAATCATAAATAGTTTTATGAAACTGACATTCAAATAATATCCAGGATTAAACCACATTCTATATGTAGCAGAACGTAAACCAATCAGCAAACTTCTTAAAGTTATTGGCATATCCAGGTATCCACCTATGCTTCCGAAAAAGCTTGTTCTAATTACAATATATACTGCTGTCACTAAAGCAAAATACGCCCACGAAGCAATATCAGGCCTTTCCTTTTTCCTTGAAGCCAGCAATAAATCATAGAATATGACAATTGCAAGAAGACCCAGGCCGCTTTCCTTTGTCAGAAATGCCAGCGCGTATATTATCGAAGCTGAAATCAATCTTCTATTTGACGGGTTTTCTCTAAAGCGAATCCACATTATAACTGTTAACAACCCCCAGAGAGTAAAAAGCAATTCCTTCTGGCTGGAAATACACATAAGTGAATAAATATGAGAAGGATGAAGAAGAAATAAAATTCCTGCGGCTAAAGAACACAAAGTTTCACAACGAAGGCTTCTTGCGAGGATAAATACAAGAATCGCACATAGCCAATATAAAACAGCATTTACAACATGGTATCCGAAAGGGTTAAATCCATATAGCAGTTTTTCAATTGTTAAAAGAAATCTTGGCAACGGTCTGTATAAATCCGTTTTTGCACCCCAGTATTTCCAATTATACTCATCAAAATCCCCCCTCCAGGAAGTAAAAAAAGGGCTTAGTACATCTATCGGTTTTTCAACAGAACACTTTTCAATATGAACATAATCACTGCTCGTAAAAAAATTATTCAAAGAAGGCCATACAAGAATCATCGCAAGCAAGGCATATAAAACTGAAACACATACTTTCTTTTTTAAAGACATATTTTAACCTTTACACTTTCACCTTTCCTGCACGATTCTATTGCAGATTCAGCACAAGATAAAGCTATAATACCGTCATTGATTCCAACAGGCATATCTTTACCACTCCTTATTGATCTATAGAACTCAAGACATTCATTAAATAAAGCCTCAGTTTTATCGCTATGCTTATAGTCCTTTCCACTAATACCCATATAACGCATTTCCAAAAAATTGTTCAACAAAAATGAAACACCTCCTCGATGCACTTCAATGTATTCACCATTAAGATCAGCATTTGCATTTTTTGTATAAAGTATGGTCGCTTTCGATTTATCTTCAAACATCAAAACCACACACATACAGTCATAATCTCCCGTGGCTGATATTTCCAGCGGATTTCTGCCGACAAGATCAGAAAAAAGACTAAAAAACTGACTAATCCTCCTAATAAAGCGTGTTTCATCTCCTGTGAAATGTTCTTTACTGGTTAATTCGGACGAATAATTTGCACTGATACGACACAAAATATCTATAGGACCAGAACTATTCATAATCTTTTTCTTCATATCCAAGTATAGAGGAGAGTATCGCCTGTAATAATCTATAGCAAATATCAAAGCACCTTTTTTCATCTCATCAAGGACCATCTTGCATTCCTCAATGGAAGAACCTATAGGATTCTGTAGGAAAACATGTTTCCCTGCTTCCAGGGCCAGAACTGCCATCCTTGCACGATGATCATCATTTCCTGCAATTACCACCGCATCTATACTGGGATCTGTAATTACATAGTTAACATCTGTAGTACAAAACCTTGCATCATATTCTTCAGCTGTTTTTAGTGCTTTCAATCCAGACCTGGCTGCAATAGCTTCGATTCTGAACTCCCCCATACGTGAAAGCATTGGCAAATATGCTTTTCTGCACTGATTGCCCAATCCAATAACTCCTATGCTCACTTTTCCTTCAGGTGGTTTTTCCTGGCGCAAAATTATTTTTCTTTGGTCTACTTTATTAACAAGTTCTTCTTTCCCAATCTGTGAACACATATCCAAAAGAATTGACGAGTCTTCAGGAAAATCATTAAATAAAATTTTCCAATTTTTTATAAAATCATCAAATAAACATTCACGTTTAACAAATGTTGCTAAACAAATTTTTTTGTTTCCAACAATTTCAAGGAACTCAGCCATTCTTGATCTATTAATTTTTTTTGCTGGGACAAAGGGACATTCATTTTTTGCATTCTTATGTCTTTCGAAATCCTGCATAGTTCTCCATCCGGATTTTGAGTCAAGAAAATGGATAAATCTTATTGCTGGATTAAATCTGATTATTTCTCTTATTCTTTGATCTGAGGGAGGCTCACAGCAAAAAACAATTCCATCAATACTATGTTCGCCTGCCAACATTGCTAATGCTTCACTATAAGTTCTCTTTCTATTTCTAATAAAAACTCTAGCTGCTATTCCAAGCTGGCGTGCCTCCTGGACCTTCGTCTTATCCGAATCCGCTCCTATAATATTAAAACCGTAATGCTGGAAGATTTTAGCAGTCAAAAGGCCAAAAGTTCCTAATCCTAAAATAACAACTGAAGTTTTTTTGATAATACCCGCCAAATTAACACCCTCTAAAGCAATCCCACCCATTGCCGCAAAAGCTGAATATTCTAATTTTACATTTTTTGGCAATAAACAAACATTGTCTTCAGGTACAAGAAGATATTCTCCATGTGTTTCCATATCCGGATTTGAACAAGCAACATAATCACCCGTTTTTAAATAAGATGTATTTTTACCGGTATCCACCACAATGCCTGCAAAACCCTGACAAAACTGAAACAACGCAGCATTTTTTTTATTTCCATTTTTTTTCCATTTACCTAATATCACTTTAAAAGCCTTTACTGCTTTTTCAGAAATTGCACTTAAATAATAGAAAGAATTTGGAGTTCTCTGTTTCTTTGAAATAAAACTTAATCCCGATCCAGCAATAGAATACATAACACGAACTAACACGCAGCCCGACTCTGTTAAAGGAACCGGTGTTTCCTTTATTTCAAGCTGATTATTTTTACTTATACTAATTTGCTTCATTGAACACTTGTTTCTTAGTTGTTAGACCGTATCAATGGAAAAAAACAGTTAACATCTTCATTGCAATCAGGCGCAGACAACAAATGAAATATCAAAATAACTTTTCCAACCGATAGTATTCCAGTGACGTATACATACAATTCTTGTATAATAAGATAGCGTTATTTTACTTGGCAGTTTATTAACCTACGTAAGTCTTTTCTTTTGTCCAATATTTGACTGTTGACTCGTTATTACTTTTTTTTCAATGATGCATTAATCAAAAAGCCGTTTTGATAAGCACTTATTTTTTTAAAGAGAATAATCCGGATAATTCTTCAATACTTGACATTACGTTAGCATATTAGACTCTGATTTCATTTGTATTTTTCTTAAATATTATCTGTTTACCTATGTCATCGATTGAGTTATATCGCAATCGAAGAATTGTCAGGTGTCACTCTTTATTATCTGTATAGTCACTTTGTGCAATAAAAGATTTCACCACTCGCCGCTGTTAACCCCATTCTTACTGCCTCAGAATTCTGAACAAGATCATTCACTTTAATGACATCCACACTAAACCCTGCCTCGTGAAGTCTATCAATGTAATCAGGTCCACACCTTCTAACGTGATCCTTCTGGCCAAAAGCCTTTAATCGTTCTAAATCCTCTACTATTGAAGGATCATCAACTGTCTTTTCAGTGGTGATGGGGACAAGTATTACTGCCCATCCATTATTTTTCAACACCCTGAACAATTCCCTCAAAGCCTTAATGTCGTCCTGAACATGTTCCAACACATGACTGCAGCATATAACATCAAATGATTTATCCGGATATTCAATATTAGTAATATCCATTTTAACCATTGCATTGGGATTACATATATCAGCAGTCAAGTATCCCTCTTTCAACATTTCTCTTAATTTATTTGCAAAACAGCGTATTGCAGCAAAGTGTAGCATTTTTTTAGGCATTCCATCAAACAGGTTGGTCTTTCGAAGTAGATAAAGCCATAAGAATCGATGACGTTCAAGCGCGCCGCAATAAACGCATTGAGCATCTTCGCGCGGCACTACTCCAAACATGCAAAATTGGCGGAATGATTTGCCACAGACCGGGCAATATCTTTTTTTTCCATAATAGAATATTCTCCGCGCCATGTCTCTAACAGCACGAAGCACGTTCTTAAGACGGGGTGAAATCGCTATTTCCCTTATTTTCATTTTCTTCCTTAAATAAATTATCTATCTACCAATATGAGCGACTATAATATAGCGAGAAAATGTAAATTCTTATTAGGAAAACCATATCAGACCTGTCAAAAACAAATATCTTTCATACTTTATTATTAAACAACTTTTGAAATATTAGACTTGTTTTGTCGGCAACTATTTTCCAATCACATTTTTCAACAGCCACAGATCTGGCTTTTTGTCCCATAACTTCACATGTGGTTTTATTATTAAAGATGTTATCTATTGCTTTCACATATTCATTAATATTTCCTGAGGGCACCACTATTCCACATTTATGTTTTTCCAGAATTTGTGCGCCTTGAATAATGTCCGGAGCAACCACAGGCAAAGACATTGAAAGATATGTATAAAGCTTCATTGGCGATATGTGAAAAATTTTTCTTTTATCATGAACCGGCAAAATACCAATAGTACAGCAACTTAGTAACTCAACTGCTTTCTTTTCATCTTGCTCATTCCAAAAACAAAAAAATGAGTTAATCTTTTTATTGGTTATCTTCTCAATAACATTTCTCTTAAAAGATCCATCCCCTATAATCCATACAACAAAATCCGTCCTTATATTCTTCAATTGTTCAACTAAAGAAATAAGCAAATCAAAACCCTGCCATTTTTCAATTGAGCCTACATAAGCAATAATATTTTTTTCAGGATCTAATGCCATTTTTATAGAATAATCTATTTCACTGACCTTCTTTTTACAATAACGTTTTGTATTAACACCATTGCAAACAACAGACACTTTATTTTTATTAATTTTATACTTTTCAATCAAATCTTCGCACAATCCTGTTGTAACTGTAATAATATGTGTGCACAATTTGAACGATATGCGCTCTGTAAGAAAAATGATTTTCCTTTTAATCCAGCTCATCTTCAAAATGAGACCATGCGTATGAGAAAGTCCGTTAACTTCAACTATCGTTTGAACACCCAATATTTTCCCTAATATTTGGGGTAATAGCATATAAGAACTGTGTCGAACGTATAAGATATCAGGCCTGCTTAGTTTTATTTTTTTCATGAAATATAATAGCAGTTCTATTTGAAAAGAAAAATTTCGCGGCAAAAAAGAAAACAAACGTTTTGTGTAAATCTGTTCATGCTCCACAACCTCCGGATATCTGTTAGGACCAGGGGTAAAAGCCATCACAGTATGCCCAAAGTCATGAAGAGCTTCTGCCAATTCAATGAAATGAACAACCGGTCCATGTGCTATTGACATGTCTGATGCAGAAAACATCCATACATTTTTCAATTTTTTCATACACTTTCAAAAAAGTTTCTAAATCATCTCTGTTTATATTAATACAATTCGCACATTAATTTTGCGTTATATTTCAATACTCAATATTTTCAAACAATTGCAAACAGAGTCTATTGACTATAAACCTATTGTAAGAAAGAAAAAACTACAGATGCAAAATCATCAAAGTTTCTGTCTGCATTAAGCATATGCTGCCAAGTTTTCCTGCTGTTTACTCCCTTTCTTAATATTAATTCAGGATTCTTTATAAATTCTTCAATTGCTTTTGTAATTTCGCAAATTGAGGGATTAGCCGAAAGCAAAACCCCATTTTTATTATTTACAATTTCTTTAACGCCTCCAACATCCG
>JAVCCS010000101.1 GCA_030765365.1 Candidatus Theseobacter exili | reverse complement strand
TTTTTGTTTATGTATCCGGCCGTAACCAGGATATTCCGAATATTTTTTTTGTGGGCTAGCACTGCAGTATCCATAACATATTCGTAGAAAACAATTGGTTCAGAATAAGTATAGGCTATTGTACTGCATTTTTCCTTTTCTGCGGAATCTACAACTTTCTCGGGAGGCATATCAAAATTTCTTGTTTCTTCAGGAGATTTTTGTGAAATTTCCCAATTCTGACAGAATTTACAATGCAAATTACATCCCGCAGTGGCTATTGAAAAACTGCGACTGCCTGGCAGCACATGAAAAAGAGGTTTTTTTTCTATTGGATCAACGTGTATGGCACAAGGTTTCCCATAAACAAGAGATACAAGACGACCTCCCCGATTTTCCCGAACCCGGCAATCACCTCTTTGCCCTTCTCTGAGCAAGCATCCCTTTGGACATAAGGTACATTGAACATCGCTACTCAAGTTTCTATCACCTGTCAAATTTTGATTAATTTATACCTAAAATATTTTTTGTAAATCTAAAAGGCTGTTGCCCGTATAAAATTTAAAACAAATATAATTAATAAATCGTTCCTGAAAAACCTAATATCTAATCTACACAAATATGTAATCTTCAATAAAAAAACATCTTTTCCATTATGCTTTTTCATTAAAAAAAAACAATTTATCAAAATTATCTAAAACCTTGTAATCTGTTAAGTCTGCTCTTAAAGGTGTTATAGAAACATATCCGTTTCTGTGAGCTACATAATCAACATTTTCATCTTCCTCTAACTCAACCATATCACCGCCTAACCAATAATATGCGAGTTCTCTCGGATCAAATCTCCTATCCAAGGTCTCTATGAATTGAGCACGCCCCTGCCGTGTCATAAGTAATCCCTTTATCTTACCATCGACAGGAGAGGGAACATTTACATTAAGCGCGATCTCACTAGGACATCCATGTTCAATAATAGATTTTACAATTGTTTTTGCAAATGCAGCCGCGATACCAAAATCCGGATTCTGTCTTTCATCCAGACTTACAGCAACAGAAGGTATATCAAGAGCCGCTCCTTCCAAAGCCGCAGCCACAGTCCCGGAGTATAAAACACTAATGCCTAAATTTGGGCCGGGGTTAATCCCGGAGACAATTACATCAGGATGTTTGTCCATAAGAGCCCTGACTGCTATCTTGACACAATCAACCGGCCTGCCTTTTACGGCATAACCCCACAAAGCTCCAGCCTTACGCACCTCTCTTATCCTTAACGGCTCATGAAGTGTAATTGAATGACTTGTTGCACTCTGTTCTGTTTCAGGTGCAACAACAATGATATCTGCTAAAGGTGCAAGTGTGTCTCTGAGAACAGCTAACCCTTCAGCCTGTATACCATCATCGTTTGTTAAAAGAATTGTTTTTTTCACTTTTTCCCAACCTCTTTTTCAATGCAAGTTCAGCCTTTTGTGTCAATCGTTGAAATTTTGTCCAACTTCTATTTAATCCCATATCAATGGCATTCAAATAATTATTAATAATATTCTGAAATTCAGGATCTGCTCTCAATCTTAAATTTATAAGAGCAATCTTTTTTTTAGTAAGCACTGGAACACTATCCTTCTGTTTTCTCAAGTCGTAAAGGCTCCAAAAACTATTGGCACTAACAGGCCCTTCACCACGAAAAGAACCAACAATTTCAATAATTTTATTCCCAGTTTGTTCAGCTGTGAAAAAAAATGATTCAGGCGAAACAACAATTTTATTTTTACTGAGCTCGCTATTTGCGCTCGATTCTGTTGTTTCCGGAAAACCAAATGTTTCTCCATATGCAAGACCAGGCAATTGACCATTTAAAAGCTTTTCAAGAAAAGTGACAAATAATTCTTTTCCATTTGTTTTTGATAAAACAATGTCAATAGTCTCTGCACATCTCAAGAAATATTTACGTTTTGATGCTGTTTCTTTTGGTAAATCTTTATCAAACATCTCAAGAATACGTTTTTTTCCAATAATTGAAGAAATGGTTTCTGATCTGTCCTTGATAAATGAAGATGGCCCTTCAGATATAAGAATTGTCAATCCCATAAAGACCCCCTCAGGAAATTGTTCAGGGATAGATCTATTCACAAGCTGTTTATCTGCCTCTATATTAAGTAAAGCCAATGCCAATATCCCTTGGGCCAATGCACTCCGATTATCAAAAGAGGTACCTGAACTGGTGCTTTCCCATACAATATTTTTATGAACAAAACTTAATCCCCATAGATTTTGAGGATTTGCCCAGCTAATCCTAATTTTAATGGGAAGACCTGCATCCCGATTGACATCAAGTAATTCAACTAAATTATTTCTTAAATCTTCTGCTTCACGGACAGCCTGAACAGCAGAAAAAACATCAGGTCCTAAAACCATAATCTTTCCATCAGAACTATATGCTTTTTTTTCGTTATTCAAAGAACTTTCAGAACCAGTGAGTTCAGACTTTACGTAAAAGAAAAGACAAAGAATAAACAAAAATAATATACATAACTTCTTTTTCATATCAAATTAATCTGTATCCATAAATAAAGTTACAGGTCCCTCGTTATCAATACACACAGTCATTCTTTCCTGAAACATGCCCGTTTTCACATTTAATCCAAAAGACCTAATTTTCTCGATAAAACTATTGTAATACTGCCTTGCTTCCCGGGGGTTCATTGCGGAAGAATAACCTGGTCTGCGCCCCTTTCTACAGTCTCCATAAAGCGTAAACTGTGAAACAACAAGTATTTCTCCTTCTTTCTGTAACAAAGAAAGGTTCATTTTACCTTCATCATCATCAAAAACTCTTAAGTTAACAACTTTTTCCGCCAAAATATCTGCATCTGAAAAAGTATCAGAAATCCCGATACCCAGAAAGACAAGGAGACCTCTAGCAATCTTCGCTATCGTTTTTTTATCAACAATAACGGAAGCTTTTTGCACCCTTTGAATCAGGACTCTCATTGCTTTCTCCAGATTTTAGTGGCCTATTCAATTCCGATTCTGTTAAAATATCTTATTCGCTATCGAATTAAATATAATAAAGCTTATTCTATAAAAACATAAAAATCAATAACCTGTTCTGGACTTAACTATGACCCGCAACCAATTTAAGTTCGGTATTGCCTCTAAATTCATAATATTATTCACAATACTTATCACTTTGACTTCAACAATCCTAAGCTTGTCTTTTATAAACAGTAAAACATCAGATTCCGTATCTTTTCTTAAGGAAAAAGGTATTCTCCTTGCCAGAAACCTGGCGTATACAAGCGAATATGGTGTATTGACTTCCAGTAGGGAACCTCTTGAAAAATTGCTTAATGGGATAATGAACGAACCGGATATTGCCTATGCGATAATTCATAATGCATACGGAAAAATACTGGCCAAATCCATGAAAGAAAATAATTATAAAATACCGGCATTGATAACTCAAAATGCCCTTGAATGCAAGAAAGATACCTATGTTATCCAGGAATTCTCTGTACCCGGATACAGTACAAGTTTTTATGAGATAGCTTTCCCAATTATTACACGCCGGCTTAAAAGAACAAATGAATGGAACGAGCTTTTCCCTGGATATATGGGTATTCTTGAACAATTACGGAAATATATTGATTTTGAAGGTGAAATATTCGAAGAACAAATAGGTATAGCCAGAGTCGGGTTATCTAAAAAACATCTGATTGCTTCAACTAGAAGAATAAAAAAGACTATTGGAATAATAACTATGACTGTTGTTGCGATAGGGATAACTTTAACAATTTTGCTAGTTCGTATTATAGTTGACCCAATACACCGTCTTGTTCGTGGAACCCGTCAATTATCTGAAGGAAACCTTTCTTTTAAGGTAAAGGTTTCCTCTTCAGATGAAATTGGTGAGCTAGCTCAATCTTTCAATCAAATGACACAATCTCTACGAACGTACAATAATCAAATCGAGGAATATTCACATACGCTGGAAGAAAAGGTGCTGGAGCGCACCAAACAACTGAAAGAAACTGAACTGGAACTTATAAGATATGAAAAATTCGATGCAATCGTTGAGTTTATAACAGGCATGACTCACGAATTAAATAATAAACTAACACCTATTTTAGGGTATATTCAGATCCTCAGAACGCTAAACATGGGTAAAGAAATAGATCAATACATTACTGTTATGGAAGATTCTGCGATGAATGCAAAACATATAGTCGAATCTCTTTTAAAGTATTCCAGGCCCGTTCCGCCAAAAAAAGAGCATTTAAATTTGAATGAAACCATGAAAAAAACATTGCATCTAATTGAACCAAGGATAAGAATGCAGGGGATTTCACTCAAGGTTTCTTTTTCTGATAAGATACCCAAAACAATGGTTGATGACAGTCAAATCAGTCAGGCTTTTTTGAATATACTTAACAATGCATGTCAGGCTATGGAAGAGAAACCGCAAGGACCTCACACTTTATCAATTAGTTCATCTCAAACACAAAAGAATAAGATAAGAATCAGCATTTCAGATACAGGCGAGGGTATCCCAGAGGAAAATCTGACCAAAATATTTGATCCTTTCTTCACAACAAAAGAAGTCGGAAAAGGAACAGGCCTCGGACTTAGTGTTACTTTCGGAATCATTCAGGGGCATGAGGGATCGATAAATGTTAGCAGTACTCTTGACCAGGGAACAACTTTTATTATTGAGCTGCCTATAAAAGATGCCCAAGTAAATATAAAACCTTCCGCTCAACCAACTGATGTTCCCGACAAACTGAAACGTAAAGCAGAAATCCTTGTAGTTGACGACGACAAAAGCGTAAGAGCAGTGATACGGGACGGATTAAAAACACACCACAATATTACCCTTACATCAAATGCTGATGCAGCAAAAAACTGGATTAAGAAAAAAACTTTTGATTTGATTTTTATAGACTTGAGAATGCCTAAGATAACAGGTCAGGAACTTTTTAAATGGATTTCAGAACAATTCTCTTCCGAAATTGAAAAAACTGTTTTCATAACAGGAGATACTTCTGATGAAAAAACAAAAATCTTTCTCGATGAAACAGCAAGACCAAGATTAATCAAACCGTTCAGTATTGACATCTTGCTAAATACCATTGCAGCCGTCGTTAAAAAATAATTATTTCTATTTTACCAATATTCTCAGAGCACTTTAAAGATGCGCGCCACTGTTTCTTCGGGTTTCTCATCAGGCTTAAGACAAATCCATTTAATACCATTCATATGCCTAAACCAAGTCAACTGACGCTTGGCAAGTCTGCGTGTATTCCTTTTTAAAAGATCTATGGATTCTCGCAATGTCATTTTACCGGAAATATACTCAACTATTTCCTTATAACCAATGCCTTGCATAGCTGTAGCATTCACTGTTTTTTCGTTACTTATCAAACCTCGAACTTCATCAACAAGTCCATCCCGAATCATTTCATCCACCCTGTTCTCGATTCTTTTATATAAGTCGTCTCTATCCCGGTCCAAACCTATTAAATGTGCATGGTAACTGGACTCTTCTTTCCATTGAGTCTGCTGAGAACTTATTGGTTGGCCTGTCAACGAATACACCTCAAGCGCCCTTATTAATCTTCTCGTATCCCCTGCCCCAATTTTTGAAGCACAGTCAGAATCAACTTTGCGAAGCCGTTCCCATAATCTTTCCGGACCATTTTCTCTAATTTCTTCAAGCATTTCTTCGCGAAGTTTGATATCAGTACCGGGACCGCTAAACAATCCCTCTAAAAGTGCCCTTACGTACATTCCTGTACCCCCAACAATAAGGACACGTTTCCCGGCTTCTTCAATACTGTTAATAACTTTTTGTGCACCATCAACATAAAGGGCTACGCTATATATATCGGTAGGGTTTACACAATCTATAAGATGATGCTGTACTCTTTTTTGAAGTTTGTCATCAGGTTTAGAAGTCCCTATGTCCATACCTCTATATACTTGCATAGAGTCAGCAGAAACAATTTCTGATCCTGTTTTTTCAGCTAAAAGAACTGAAACATCTGTTTTACCTACTCCGGTTGGACCAACAAGTGCAATACGTTCTCTTTTCTTTAACAACATACTACTCCATTTAAAGCATTTACAAGCTTTCTCCGAAGACGGCGGTATTGAGACCGAGCGCAATCTCCCGGCCATGACAAAGGCAAAAATTTACGAGGAAGAAAGGGATCCTGAAAAAACAAATTTGAAAAAGTTTCATCAATGTCCTTCATCATCCACAGGAAAAAACCTCTCTCAATTTTTTTATTTTTGTCTGCGCGAACTTCTTGAAGAAAAACCCGAATTTTTCTTCTGCTTTCTACACGAAAAGCGTTGTAGTACTGTTTCAGTTCATCAAGCTTCCATGCATTATTGAAAATATCAGAATCACTGGAAAAATAATTCCGCTCAGCTTGAAAGAAAAGTATAAACCTGTCATATCTTCTGGATTTCAACCAATTGATAGATTCTAAACTGATTTCATGAGGCAACATCCAAACGCTGTTATGAATCATTCCGAAACCCTGGCTTCTAAGGTACTCTCTAAGCATATCACGCTCACTCCGTAAACGTTCAGGGATACTGAAAAGAAGCAATCTAAAAGACCCATCCCATTTTCGGCGTCTTCTAACGGGCAACGGTTCCACTTTTCCAAGTCGGGATCTGCCTTTTGAAGTTAAAGCAAACAAGCTATCGCCGGAAGCAACCTTCTTTTTCAAAAGACCAGTGTTTACAAGGTTATTCATGGTTGCATAAAAAGAAGGGCTGCTGCATTCAGTGATTTTTCGAAATAAACCTGAATGCTTTTTCAAATCAAAATGACCGAGTTCATTAGTTAAAGAAAGAATGTCTTCTATTAATGTTTTCATTCAATAGATCCGCTATACCCGTTTGAAACGCTTATCAAGTTCACTGCCGGACAGTTTTATCATCGTCGGCCTTCCATGAGGGCAGGTATGAGGTTGCCTGCACTTTACAAGTGAATCCAGCAAAGCTAAAAGCTCCTCTTCTTTCAACCTGTCCCGGGCCATAACAGAACTGCGGCAAATCTTTCTGATTATTCGTTCCTGTCTCTCGGTATCAGATTCTTTTAAATCCCGACCATGTCGCAGGGCATCTACAATTTCAAAAACTAACCGTTGGATATCAGATCCCTGAAAAGAAGAAGGAACGGCTCTAACAAGAAAGGTATTTTGACCAAAATCCTCCAGTATAATTCCTGCTTCCTGTATTAAGGCAATGTTTTCCTCAAGTAATGAAGCCTCTGAATAACTCATCTCAATTGTTGGAGGCATAAGTAATGCTTGAGTTTCGACCCCCCTGTTATTTATTTCATGAACGGTTTGCTCATACAGAACCCGTTCATGTGCAGCATGCTGATCAATAATGATCAATCCCTTCTGACTTTCCACTAAAATGTACATATCCGCTAAAACACCTATTATTCTATCAAAGGAAAGAGGCCGGGATTCATCAAGTTGTTCCTGAAAACTTTCTTCAGCAACAGCTGTTCCTGAATGATCAGGTAATGCATTCTCTTCATTAAGTTTCAAATATTGTTCAGTAGCGTCTCGTACAAGCTCGCTTCTTGAAAGTCCGGAAGATTTTTCTTCCCTGTAAAATCCTGTCTCGTCAGGAAATGTCACATGAGGAACTAAATCATTTTTTTGAAGAGTTTCTCTAACAGAATGAATAAGAAAACCTCTGATACTTGACGTATCGGCAAATCGTATTTCTTTTTTTGCCGGGTGAACATTTACATCCACCTCTTCTCCCGGAAGCTTAAAAAAAACAACAGCAGATGGATATCTATTCTGCATAATGGTTGTTCCATAACCTTCTGACAAAGCATAACTCAGAAATGGAGAACGAACAGAACGACCGTTTACAAACCAATGTTGTCCTTTACGATCAGTTCGCGCTGTTTCAGGTTTCCCTAACCATCCGGTTAACTCAAAATCCTCTTTCTTTACCTCCATAGTTATTCCTCTTGAAGAAAAAGAAGCACCATAAAGACCTCGAATTCGATCTGTAAGTGTTTCACCGGGAAGAAAATGACGGGACTCTTTACCGTCAGAAATAAGTTGAAAGCCTGTTTTCAAATTGGCCAGAGATACTTGGGAAACAACCTCCATTATGCTTGCCATTTCTGTACGATCAGTTTTTAAAAATTTACGGCGTGCTGGAACATTAAAAAAAAGACTTCGCACTTCCATTATAGCTCCACAGGGACAGCCTTCTTCTCTAACTTCAAGAATTTTATCACCCTCCATTTGAATATACGTTCCCGCTTCGGATTCTTCATCCTTACAACGGGTTCTAAGAGAAAAACGTGAAACAGAAGCTATACTTGCAAGGGCTTCCCCCCTGAATCCCAACGTTTGAATATTGACAAGATCTTCAACCTCTTCAATCTTGCTGGTCGCATGCCTCTGAATAGCAAGAAGACAATCCTCTTTCATCATCCCTGAACCGTTATCTGTGATACGGATAAGGTCTTTGCCACCCTTTTTTATTTCTACAATAATTCTTGTTGCTCCGGCATCAATTGCATTTTCAAGGAGTTCTTTAACAACAGATGCAGGCCGTTCAACAACCTCTCCTGCCGCAATTTTGTTAATTACTCCATCCGGTAATATATGAATTCTCTGCATTTCACTGGATCCTGTTTTGAAACTCCTCGATTTTGTTCATTGCTTCAAGAGGAGTCATTTTGTTTAAATCAATTTTTCTAATTTCGTCCAGGACCGTTTCATCCTGAACCCCGCCAAAAAGGGGAAGTTGCTTGGGCTCTATCTTTTCAACTTTTGACTGTCGAAAAGCACCTTGTGAAGAAATATCATATTCCGCAATTGTCCCTTCTTCCAGACAATTTAAAATATCCTTAGCCCGTTCAATAACTTCTACAGGTATACCCGCTAAACGTGCAACATGAATTCCATAACTCTTGTCGGTCCCACCTCTTACAATCTTGCGTAAAAACACAATTTTATCATTCCATTCACGTACAGCAACATTATAGTTTTTAACTCCTGTAAGAGTCATTTCCAAATCCGTCAATTCATGATAATGAGTTGCAAACAGGGTTCTTGCACGCACGCTTTGATTGTTGTGAATATATTCTGCAACAGCCCACGCAATACTTATTCCATCAAAAGTACTCGTGCCCCGTCCTATCTCATCCAAGATGATCAAGCTTTTTTGTGTAGCATTGTTAAGAATATTTGCAGTTTCATTCATCTCCACCATAAAAGTACTATGCCCTCGGGATAATTCATCAGAAGCGCCTACGCGAGTAAAGATTCGATCAGCAATTCCAACCCGGGCCTTATCAGCCGGAATAAAGGATCCCATTTGACTCATTAAAACCAAAAGAGCTACCTGACGAATAAAGGTAGACTTCCCTGCCATGTTTGGCCCGGTTAAAATTAAAAGCTGGTTTTCATGCGTATCCAATAAAGTATCGTTTGGAATAAACTTTTCGCCTTCCAGCATCCTTTCAATGACAGGATGTCGACCTCCTTTTATTTCTATTTCATCCTCTTCTGATAATTCAGGCCTGATATATCCAAAACGCAACGCAATATATGCTAAATTTGTAATAACGTCTAATCGAGCGATACTTGAAGCTATGGACTGAAGGCTTTGTGCATCGCTTATTACCTTCTCTTTTATTTGTGAAAAAATCTTGTATTCAAGCTCGCGGCTGCGTTCCTGTGCTCCAAGTACTTTTGATTCCTGCTCTTTAAGCTCAGCAGTTATATACCTCTCTGCATTTACAAGGGTTTGTTTTCTAATATAATCTTCCGGCACTAAGTCCAGATTGGAATTGCTCACCTCGAGGTAATAGCCAAAAACTTTGTTATACCCTACTTTTAAAGACTTGATTCCAGTCCTTTGGACCTCTTGTTTCTGAAGTGCTGCTATCCAGTTTTTGCCACCTGATGAAATACTGCGAAGTTCATCAAGAGCAGGATCAAAACCCTCTCTGACAATACCCCCGTCACGCACTAAAAGCGGCGGGTTTTCTTCAATTGCATTTTCAATTACTTCTATCAACTTTTCCCTGGAATCAAGCTGCTGTTTCCATGCATGGATGACCTCAGAATCTATCTCATCAAGTATTGATACAAGGAAAGGCACGCTTTTAAGTGAATTCTTAATAGCTACTAAATCCCGCGCATTTCCATAACCGCATGTTAAACGACCCAGGATTCTTTCCATATCCCTGATATCTTTTAACACATCTCTAAGCTGTTGAAGTAATGAAGGATTTTCAAAAAAAGCATCAACGGATTCCTGTCTGTTAAAAATCCTTTCAACATCCAGTAAAGGATGAAGGATCCATTCGGAGAGCAGACGGGCCCCCATTGACGTAACTGTTTCATCCATAACTGAAAGAAGCGTTCCTTCATGGCCAGATCCCCGTAACGATTCCGTTAACTCCAGGTTCCTGCGTGTAGCAGACCCTATAACCATATGCTCATTCGTAAAATAAGCCGCAGGCGGTCTTATATGTCCTGCCTTTTCCCCGATGTTTTCCTGAAGATAAACAAGAAGAGCCCCCGCTGCAGTAACAGCAGGGTCCATATCCTGTAAACCAAAACCATCAAGAGATTGAACTTTAAAGTGTTCATATATTGTTTTTCGGCAAAATTCAGACTCAAAATGCCAGGAATCCAGCTTAGTTATCATGATTCCGTACAATGTCCTCTGTATTTCATCCACAACCTGTTCGGTTTCACCCGGCAGTTCGTCAGGAATCAAGAGCTCCGAAGGCGATACTGATAAAATTTCTCTGATAAGATCCGAGGAGTCCTTCATTTCCGTTAACTTAAAAACACCTGCAGAAACATCGACGTAAGCAAACCCAAAATTTTTACCGGAAAAGAAAAATGAAGCCAGGTAATTATTTCTTCGGTCAGCAAGTACATGCTCAGAAAGAACAGTACCAGGTGTAATAACCCTTTTAACCTCCCTGTGAACTAGCCCTTTTGACTGTTTTGGATCACCTACCTGTTCACAGATTGCGACCTTTTTTCCAGCTGTCAGAATTTTTGCAAGATAACTCTCTGCGGCATGATATGGAATCCCGCACATAGGCACTTTATTGCCCTTGCCTCCGTCTCGTGCGGTAAGTGTAATGTTTAAAATTCCGGATGCTTCTTTTGCATCCTCAAAAAACATCTCATAAAAATCACCAAGGCGATAAAACAGAATAGTATCAGGATACTTATTCTTAATTTCCTTATATTGTTTCATCATAGGTGTTAAGGTCACACAATCACTCCCAATTACAATAAGGTACTAACTTTTCGATTAATCCAGGATTTGCAATAAAAATCCGTGTTAAATTATCAAACTGCCATTTATAACATTAATACTATTATAACTATACTAATTTACCAATAAAAGTCTCATGAACAAGCTTTTCAATCTTTACCTTAACAATCTTCCCGAGAAAAGACTTATCTGTCTTAAAAACGACCTCCTTATCAGTCCATGTCCTCCCTTTTACCTCGGGGTAACCTTTACGGCTTGATCCTTCAACCAGCACTTTCTGTTCCGATCCTAATAGTACAGTGTTTTTCTTTGTTGCAATATCCCTCTTAATCTCCAACAGTTCGTTGTTTCGGCGCAGTTTTTCCTTCAAAGGAACCGTATCCGCTAAATCATAAGCTTTTGTCGATTTCCGTGGAGAATACTTGAAGATATACGCATCATCAAATTCCATTTCAATCATTGCCCTTTTAGTCTGTTCATACTCTTCAGCTGTCTCCCCGCAAAAACCAACTATAATATCAGTAGAAAGGCTTACGTCCGGCAATAAATTGCGTAAAAGCTCTATAGATTTTCTATACTCTCCAAAGGTGTACCCTCTGTTCATTCTCTTTAAAATCGAATCTGAAGCGGACTGAAAAGGCAGATGAATATGTTTCTCGATCTTAGGATTGTTTTGCATAACCCTGAAAAGATCAATAGAAACATCCTTCGGATGCGATGTCATAAAGCGCACAATTTCAATTTCGTCAACTGAGGCAACCTTTTCAAGTAAACATGCAAAGGTAATTGATTCGTCACAAAGCCCCTTGCCATACGAATTCACATTCTGACCGAGCAATGTTATTTCTCTGCATCCCCTGTCTGCCAGAGTCTGCACTTCACTGATGATTTCATCAGATACGCGAGACTCTTCCCTTCCCCTGACATACGGTACAATGCAGTAAGAACAGAAATTATCACAGCCCCGCATAATCGGAACATACGCTTTAATTCCATTAACCGTTGTATGTGCTTCGTAATAAGAAGAAGGAATTTTAGAATCTGTAACGAGCAGCTCCTGTGACCGATGACCAAAAATCTTCTTAATAAGGGAAGGAATCTCATGAAAATTTTTTGTTCCTGCAACAAAATCAAGTTCCGGAAATCGCTCAAGCAATTCATCTTCATAAGCGTTAACCATACACCCCATAAGACCTATAATCAGCCTGGACTGCTTTTTTTTCCTTAAAAACAAATTTCTCAAAGCACCAAAAACCCGATCTTCAGCATGCTTACGCACGCTGCATGTATTAAGTATCACAATATCCGCATTATCAACTGTATCAACAAGCTCATAGCTACACTGTTCAAGTATATCGGATACAACAGAAGAATCGTACACGTTCATCTGACATCCGAAAGTACGAATGTAGATTTTTTTAGGCGAATTTTTGTAAGTCTTTGATTCTTTTGACATTGCAGTTTCTTTTCTGTTTCTGAAAACAAAAAATTAAAAGGGGGGAAAAGAGAAAAAGCAATTCTTTTTTGGGGCAAAGCACCGCCGACTGGCGGGGCGATTTTGATGTTTTT
>JAVCCS010000175.1 GCA_030765365.1 Candidatus Theseobacter exili | reverse complement strand
TTGAATTCGGTGATGATGTCGTTCGGTTTTAATCCGGCTTTATATGCAGGGCTGCCATCAATAACTTTACTAATGAGAACACCTTCTTTGTTTGATGTCTGCAGATCGATATATAATCCTAACCACCCGCATTTGGCTTCATTATTATTGATAATGGTCTGTGCCAGAACAGATGCATGTTCAAATGAAAGAACCAGATACGTGCTTTTTTCGTTCGATTCTTCCTGAGATGTTTGAAAAGATGTTTCATTATCGGATTTTATTTGAAAAGCAAGAAGTCCGAGTAAATTTTCTTCTCTATCAAAAACCGGAGTTCCCGATGTGCCGGGATTACCAATGGCAGTTACCACAATCGTTCCATCTGAAATCCTCATTTCAGCAATCAAGCCGGGTGTGACAGCAACAGACATGCCTGGAATGACACCGAGAAAAAACACCTTATTACCAGGTCTGATATTATTACATGGGGTAATATTGGGGAGTGGCGGTAAAAAAGAAGAATCAATTTTAAGAACAGAAATTTTGCCGGTGAAATCGCATCCCAGCATCTGGGCATTGATTTTTTCACCGGAACTGGTTATGACCTGGACTTTTTCAGCATTTTCAACAATGCTGTGAATGGTAATTAAATGTCCCTGTTGATCGATGGGAAAAGCTGTTCCTACATTAAGTTGCAAGTTGGCTTTTTTTGTGTTTTTGTTTGCATTCAACGGGATATCTCTGTCAATTCTTGAATAAGCATTAACAGTTAATACCCAACGTCCATAATTTCTCTCTATTTTACTTGCAAGTTCCCTGTCATTGCTTTCTGTTAAAGGCTCCGACACTGCATTAAATGCAAAAAAACCAAGAAAAATTACCTGAGAAACAGAAATAATTTTTTTCATATACGTTAAAAATTTACAAGTTTAATGTTGTTCTCGGTTGATGTTGTTTGAGATATTTTATTCTGCTCATTTAAAAATATCCCCGACTCGACATCAAGAGGTGTTACGGAATCAAGTACATAATTAATATGTTCTCCAGGAGTTTCTTCAATAGTTACGGGAGGACCGGAGGTAATTGAGTTTGAATAATTTTCTGTTATTTCGGTTTGCATGTTATTGCCCTCTATGCCCACATAATTAAACATGCCAACCACTATTATCAGCGCAACGGCAGGAACAGTAACGAATGTATACGCATTTTCCCGGAAAAAAAGTTTAAACTGGTACAAAGGACTTCTTAAGTGGTTATTTTCGAGACGTATACTTGCTTTCAATCTGAAATCCTGTTCCGGAGATACGGTAACAGGTGAGAGGTTTTTGAGTAACGTCCTCAAGCGCTGGAATTCTTTTAAAGAGTTGTTGCATGCCTTGCAACTTTCTGAATGAGCTAAAAATTTTGCACTAAGAACATCATCAAGTTCGCCATCGATAAACAAACTTAAACTTTGTTGAAAGTTTGAGCATGTATAAAAATTATCATTAGCAGTTTTCACTTTGCAATCAATCCCCCTTATATGCTTAGAGTTTTTTTATGTAAAAATCTTTGTATAAAAAAATGAGTAAATGCATCTGTTCGCAAATCGTTTCTTTAAAGTTCGTTGTTCTTTCCGTTTCTTAAATAATCTGGCTTAATGAAAAAGTTCATCATCCGGAGTATGTCCCCTGAGTTTTTTTCGAAGTTTAGTCCGGGCTCTGTTGACACGTGATTTGACTGTTCCTACCGGAACGCTTGTGACTTCAGCTATCTGCTTGTAACTCATTCCTTCAATGTCACGTAATATCAGCGCTTCTTTATATCTCACTTTGAGCGTGTCAATAGCAATTTGAACATTTTCATTTAAAAGTTTAACAGCTGTAGCTCTGTCAGGTTTCATAGCGGGATCGGGAAGTTCAAAACTTTTTTCGCTGCCATTTTTGTAGTCAATTGAAAAAAATCTCCAACGTTTTCTGCGTCTGAGCTCACTTTTTGCCAGGTTGCCGGCAATGGTAAAAATCCAGGTGGAAAAGTTTGCAATTGCTTTATAATCCCGACTTTTTCTGAAGACTCTCAAAAATGTCTCCTGCACAATGTCTTCGGAAACATCATAATCCTTAACGAAACGGAAAACAAAATTCATGAGTCTGTTTTTGTATCTGTCAACCAGAACATCAAAAGAATCCAAATCACCGCTTATGACTTTATCAAGAATATCTTTATCGGGTAAAGTGTTGTTATCGATTTTCATTGCATGCACTGTTTGCATCCTTTACACCCCTCCCTTTTCATATATGACACCGGGAAAGGATTTAAGTTCCTTAAAAAAATTGGTGCTGTAGAAAAAGAGACTTTATTAAATCCGGTTATCCCTTTTAGTCAGGAATGATGCGATTGTATTCATATAAACCGCCCAGGGTTGAAACCCGTGGGCTATTATCAAAATGTACCTGCGGTACTCCTGTCCGGCATCGACATGGAGTCCTGAAAGGACTTTTCCATGAATAGCCACGTACTTCAGTGCGTGGCGACAAATTCATAGTTTCACATATCACTATGATGAAGCTTAATAAAGGGGATAACCGAAATATTAAATATAGACATCCCCTCATTCAATATAGAATATAAATGCAGCAGTGCACAATGAGAAATAAAAAACCGGGAATTTTCCATTCATTCATCAATGTGTGGTCATATTTGTTTGGTTTACCTTCACCTTTCTTGTGTTTTACAACTCTCATCCCCCTGTAGAGCAAGAGAAGCTGGAAAGCTCCCATATTTTCTGTTATCTGCAGGATAAGGATATCCGCAAGGACAGGGAGGGTGCTTTGGAAAGTAATATTAAATATTCAAAAATGAAAATTATAACTCTATTGTGAATGTATTATCGAATGAAATAAATAATGAAATTTATAAACGAGAAAAAATAAGTTGTATAATTTTTACAATTTAGTAAATTCATTTAGAAATTATCGCATTCAAAGGGGAATAGAAGATACGTCTAAAATTATATGCGCTCCTAAACTTTTATAGAACGAAAAGTACACGAGGAGGAAGCAGTGAATAAATTGATAATGATTTCTGTTCTTGCTGTTCTTGTTCTTGAATCAGGCTGTTCTCTGTTGAAAAAGACAGATATGCAGATTACACATCTTCGGTGTGAGTATCTGGTGAATCCCCTCGGGATCGATGTTACCAATCCCCGTTTAAGCTGGGTTCTTGAATCCTCCACTCGCGGACAGGAACAAACCGCCTACCGGATCATAGTCGCCTCGAACGAAAAAGACCGCGATGATAATAACGGCGATCTCTGGGACAGCGGAAAGGTGACGAGCGATCAATCAACCCAGATTGTCTATGACGGCAGGGAATTACAGTCACAACTGCAGTGCTTCTGGAAGGTCTGTGTCTGGGATGGGGACGGTTCCCAATCCGAGTTCAGCACACCTGCGTATTGGACTATG
>JAVCCS010000184.1 GCA_030765365.1 Candidatus Theseobacter exili | reverse complement strand
TATTCGTCGTTTTCGCGTGATGGTTTAATAAAACAATTAGAATTCGAGGGATTTACACACTCACAAGCAGTATATGGTGTCGAAGAAAATGGGTACTAATGCAATTTATAAACTGCAAAATTTCAGATCCTAAAATGTGATATAATATTATCAGCGTTTTTTTTCGATTCGCTGCTTTTTTGCCGAGGGGGTTTAGGAAGACACCCCTCGGGTTTTCTGTGCATGAAAAGCCAGGAGGCCACACGCTTCGATTTAAGCGCCTGTTTTTGTCATGGAGGGTAAAAGCATTACCCCTATATCGATTATTGGCAGCTTCGTTGACCAAAGGTGGCAAAGCGAGGTATAATATAACTGTAATCTGATGTATGTCATTCATAACTGACGAAAAGGATCTCCTGCAAAAGTCGACCGGGCGATCTTTTTTTTTGGCACCAATATCGTAAAAAATATTAGATACTTTATTCAGTATTCAATGTATAAAGCGTTGTTTATACACAAATGGTAATATACAAAATAATGAGATATTGTAAAATACGTTGGTATTACTAGCTTTGACGGTATTTTTGCGATTATACAAAGCTTTAATTTTGTCTAATCTTTTATATTTTACAAGTATTTTTAATGAAATAACAAAAGGCTTCTCTCCGGCGGTGACCTGAAAGAGAAGCCTTTTGTTTACTACTAAAAAACTCTTTAACTATTATGTCATGGTCCGGAAATCTTGATAATTTAAACTGTAGAATTTTGTGGTGTTTTGTGGTAAACTGTGGAGCTTACTGACGCCTACTTGACAGTTAATCATAGCTATGATAACATTGATACAAATATTATATTGAAGGGAGATGTACACATTGTCAAACCTAAAACTAAATGAAAAAGAAAACTTAAAAACAATTCCTGAAGTAGCAGAAATGTTCAAACTTTCTCCAACCACGATAAGAAGATTGATAAAAAATGGAGATCTCAAATCATCAAAGATAGGGCGTCAATTCAGGATTAAGCCTGAAGAAATTAAGATTTTTCTTGATAAGACAAGCACATAACAGGGAAGGACAACGGCTATGATAGTTAAAATGGAATTGGTAGACGCTGCTAAGACATTAGGTATAACAGTTGACGGAATTAGAAAACGTATCAAGCGGGGAACTATCAAGGCAAAGAAGAATAAGTCCGGGCGGTGGGTAGTAGATGTTGACCAGGAGAGCACGAAAGACAAGCACAAGGACACAGACAAGGAGCAGTCAAGTAATTTACTAGTACAGTCTATGCAGGAACAGATCGAGTATTTGAGAGCAGAGAACGAACGCAAGGATCACATAATAATGAGTTTCACAAACAAGCTGCCACAGTTGGCAGCTCCCAAAGAGAAATCTAAATTTTGGAGTAGATTTAAAAGAGAAAAGGGGTGATTTGCTATGCAACGTTACAAAATTAACGAAATTGATCAAGTGCAGTTTTATATGGTTCCAAAGGAACTATTCAAAAATCAAAAGTATAAAGGATTGAACAGCGATGCTAGAATATTATATGCGATACTTCGAGATCGCATGGAGCTCTCTCGGTCAAACGGATGGGTGAATGAGGCAGGAGAAATATATCTCATATATTCACGAGAGGCTCTTTCTGAATTGATTAGTATAGGATTAAAGACGGTGACAAAAGCAGTACGTTTATTAAAAACACTGGAATTAATTGAGGAAGTAAGACAAGGTTTGGGAAAACCAAACATTTTCTATATCGGGCATATAGAGCTTGAAAGCCTTGATACAAGCCTGACGCGCAAAATGTGCGTGTCAGGAAACGCAGAAAATGCACATCAGAAAGCGCAAAATGTGCGCCCTAATGATACTGAGGTTATTAATACTGATTTAAAAAGTCAGTCAGTCAGAAAAAAGGGGAAAGAATCTCCAGAGATCGACGGACAGACAAACGATATAAACTCTATTCTGAAAAATGAAGCAATAAATAATTTTATTGAACCAGTACAAAAAATTGTACTGGAAAGTGTCACGGATTTGTACAGGAACGGTGTGACAGGCATACCATTGCCCGAGGTGCGAGAGAGGTTAAAAAAAATAAATCACGATATTTTGACGACAGCATTATTTAAATTTGACTATGCCAATGAAGAAAAACACATTATAAATAATTTTGGCTATTTCCGGATGTGTTTATTCAATGCGATCAATGAAAATTTGATCACAGAAACATTTGACAGCGTTTCGAATCCATACCATTTTTTTAAAGAGGAGCACTGACCGCCGATGATCCTACCAAGATGGCGAACAAATTATCTGGCGAGGCAAGAACGCAGCCACTGATGGAGTATTACTGGAAGCAGTAAAATTAATGTTTTTAATTTAAAAGGAGGGTTGTAATAATGAGTGAAGAATGGAAAAACAAACTATATTATGGTGATAACCTGAATATTATGCGAGAGCATGTAGTAGATGAAAGTGTAGACTTAATTTATCTTGATCCGCCTTTTAATAGTAAAGCAAATTATAATGTCCTTTTTAAAGAAGTTAACGGTTCCAGCTCGGACGCACAAATAACAGTTTTTGAGGATACCTGGCATTGGAATATGGAATCAGAAAGCACGTATAACGAGATTGTAACCAAGGGCACTAAAAAATTATCTGATTTAATCCAAGCATTACGACAATTTTTAGGTATTAATGACATGATGGCATACCTCACTATGATGGCTATAAGACTGGTAGAAATGCACAGGGTATTGAAGCCTACAGGGAGCATTTATCTACATTGTGACCCGACAGCAAGCCATTATATTAAGTTACTATTGGATGCGGTATTCGGAGGAAAAAACTTTAGGAATGAGATTGTATGGCATTATCGTAGATGGACTGCATCAAGCAAGAAATTTCAACGGTTACATGATATCGTTCTATTTTATACAAAAGGAAATGATTATACTTTCAATCAGCTTTTAACACCTTATACAGAAGGTTCAGTGAAACGTAAAGAGCAAGGCATATTGAACCGATTTAAGAGAGGAGAAGATCCAGTTTTAGTAAGTGACGGAAAATTACAAGCAGAAGGTGTTCCTGAAAATGACGTATGGCAAATCCCATTTATTCCCCCATCTGCAAAGGAGCGTCTTGGCTACCCAACCCAAAAACCTGAGGCACTTCTTGAACGTATCATCAAAGCAAGCAGCAACGAAGGCGATATTATTATGGATCCCTTCTGCGGATGTGGAACTACAATTTCTGTAGCAGAACATCTTAACCGTAAATGGATAGGTGTAGATATTACGCATCTTGCAATTACTCTAATACGTAATCGGCTTCATGATGCATATGAGTCAGAATTATTGCCTTATGAAGTTATCGGTGATCCTAAAGATATACACGGTGCAGAAGCACTAGCAGAACAAGACAAATATCAATTTGAATGGTGGGCTTTGGGATTGGCAGATGCAAGGCCTGCACATGATAAGAAAAAAGGTGCCGACGCTGGAATTGATGGGTATATTAATTTCTTTGATGATAATACAGGAAAAGCAAAAACAATTATTATATCAGTGAAGGGCGGACATGTTACTGTAAGCCAGATTAGAGACTTAAAAGGTGTGTTAGAACGAGAAAAGGCAGTCATTGGTGTTTTTATTACGCTTCAAGAACCGACAAGACCCATGAAGGAAGAAGCTGCAGCATCTGGATTTTATATACCGGAACATTTTCCAAAGATGAAGTGTCCCAGAATACAAATTTTGACCATTGAAGAATTGTTGAATGGAAAACAACTCGAATATCCTCGATTGAATTCGGAGACTACCTTTAAAAAAGCTAAACGCAAACAAAAAGGCGAAGTGGATGAGCAAATGGAATTAGAAGGGTTTTAGTCCGCATGCGTTATGTGCGCTACAGGCAGGGCAATGACTGCTAAGGTCTTAATGTACGACTTAAGCTTTGAAGCCGCCACGTTGGGCGACAGCAGGGCACAAACAGCTCAATTTGTAAGGTTGACCAAAAGCCCTTAAATACAAAAAATGTGTTTTTAATTATAATAAAGTGTTTATTGATCTTGAAAGAATCGGAGATAT
>JAVCCS010000267.1 GCA_030765365.1 Candidatus Theseobacter exili | reverse complement strand
ATACAAACACTCAGGCCTTTAGCCACATCTCGAGCGAGAGATAGAAGCAGAGGATCAAATGTTCAGACTATTGATCCAAATAGAAATCGCGTGTTTACTGTTCAAACAAAGACGCCGAATAGACAGATTGACACAAGTAGAAATCGTGTATTTACACCTAAGACAATTGTGCCGAATAAGCAGATAGATACAAGCAGAAATCAGGTCCATACATTGCAGACAAAAGCACCAAGCGTAGATAAAACAAAAACAAAACAATTATGGAAATAAAACTAAAACTGATTATTTAACCCGTTTCAATATTACAGTTTTACCTTCATCCTGATATACCGGTCGGAAATAATTGGGGTTCATAAGTGTTTTGTAGTTAAATTCAACTCCAAAGCCCATTTCATGTGTCATGACAAAGTTAGCGTTTGTCCCCATAGTGGCTGATACAAACAGATGGGTTGCTCCATATCTTTTCATTAGATCAATTACTTCTTCAGGATCCTCTGAAGTGTAAATAGTATATGCGTCTTTTGGTACAGTATAGTTTGTTTGGCTGATCCATGGATAATCAACATTTCGTAATGGAAAGGCCATTCCAAGCAATGCTTTCCCACCGGTAAAGCCACCGAGCATTTGTGACCTGTAATAATCGGCAATTATCCTGTCGTTTGGTTTTGAGTTTTTCTGGAACCATTGAGCGGCTTCAATTTCATCAATTGTAAATCCGGAATTTTTTATTCTTACAGGCATGTTATACACTATAAAAATGTCAGCAATAAGAAGAATGAATAAAAGCGGTATAATTGGATGAGGCCTTTTTTTCTGACTTTTAAGATAATGGTTTATTCCCATTCCAAAACAGATTGCTACCGGTTGAGCTAGAAAGCAGAAAAAACGGAATCCTTCCAGAGGCTTAAATATTGTTGACCAGGAAAGATCTGTTCTGCCAATAAGTTTAAGTAAAGCTTCATTTTGTGTTTCAAGGAAAGGAATGAGGGCCCAAAGAATTGGAATCCAGGCATATTTCATTGGATTTTTCCCGCGGAAAATGGCTTTGTATAGTACTAGAAGCAAGAAATAGAAACCAATGACTGCCGATACTACTCCAAAATTAATAAGTTTCTGATCTGTTGTATATAGACTGCTTGAAGTGACAATTGAAAATAGCCACCACCAGTAGAGTTTTGAAGGTGCCCACCACCATATTGTTATAAGCTGAGAGAACAGAATAACAAGAAAAAGATCCAACCATATTCTTTTTCTGGCAATTCGTTCCAGAAATAGGGCCAGAGTAACCATAATAAGTATTATTACCTGAAGAAAATAGAATAAATGTGTCATAAAACAGACAGCTAAAAGTCCTGATATTATCAGAATTCTTAATATTCTCCATATTGGTTTGGTAAATCTGAAACAAGTCCATTCAGTATGTTTAATCCAGAGCAACAGGATTAACGGTGTCATAAAAAGAACAAATGACTGAGGGTCAGAAATGCCGCTCCAGAAAACAAATGCAGGGATCAGAGAGAGGAATGACGTAGCTAAAACTGCAATTCTCAACCCCCAGAGAATTCGACAGAATAGATATAATGAAAGAGGTGTTAGCGCTTCGATAAATGGTGCTATTCTTGATGATACTGTTGGCAGATCCAGACCGGAAATCTTTGCAAGCCCAACAAATGCGTGAAGGCTTAATGGAGGATACCAGAAAGGAACTTTTCCATACGACATATATCGTATGTCGTTTTCTGGTAAAGATCCATGATCCATAAGGTGTTGAGCCATTGTAAGCCGGTACCATATATCTGCTTCAAAGGTTAGCAAGTGAGGATCCTGTTCCAGACGCGGTTCAAGTCGTAAGTAAAGACCTCCTATATAAATGGCGACAAGAAAAAGTGATTCAAAAAGAATTTTACCTATTAGCCTTTTCATAGTTTTAAAAAATTCCCATATTTTATATGAAGAAACTTATATTATTAAATACTTTGCATTGATGGAAGGGTTTTATTTATTGAAAAATGGGAGTTTGCAATTCATGGAGCAGGGGAATATTATATAAAAAGTAAAAAAAGTGTATATGTAGTTAAATAGTGTTTTATATATAGATGAAATATCCTATAATCCTACATTTTCCATGTTCTGGAAAAAACGTTAACCATGAGGTTGAATTATGATTCGTCAAGCTATTGAAAAAGTTATTAATGGCAAAAATTTGGATTTTGAAGAAGCTAGAGACGTTATGCTTCAGGTTATGGGTGGAGAGGCTACACCTGCACAGATTGGGTCATTTATTACTGCCTTGCGGATTAAAGGAGAAACAGTTGAAGAAATAGCCGGTTGTGCGAAGGTTATGAGAGAGATGGCAGTTCAGGTTAAAGCACCTAAAGACAAAATTGTCGTGGATACATGTGGAACCGGCGGTGATGCATCCGGAACATTTAATATTTCTACAATAGCTGCTTTTGTTGCTTCAGGTGCAGGGGTGTGTGTAGCAAAGCATGGCAACAGATCTGTTTCCAGCAATTGCGGCAGTGCAGATGTACTGAAGGAACTTGGTGTTAATATTGAAGCAGATATTTCTGTAGTTGAAAAAGGACTGGATGAAATAGGAATATGTTTTTTATTT
>JAVCCS010000062.1 GCA_030765365.1 Candidatus Theseobacter exili | reverse complement strand
GTAATGGTTGCTTTCGGTACTGAAGAAACAAATGTTAGAGAATTTATAATCGAGAATAGGGAGCATTTTGATATAAAGGAAGCTAATCAAATACCATTCGATCAAATTAATCGATTGATTATTGTTGATACCAGGCATGCTGGCAGGATAGGTCGTTTTGGTGCTATAGCGAAATCACGAAAAGTCGAAGTTCACTTATATGACCATCATCCGCGTACTCCTGATGATATTAAAGGTGAAATTGATATATTCAAACCGTGGGGTTCAACTACAACAATCATACTGAACATTATAAAAAAGAAAATCAATCGGTTTTCAAATTTTGACGCTACATTAATGATTTTGGGGATATACGAAGATACAAATCGCCTTACAGCCGTTTCAACTACTCCAAAAGATTTAGAGATTTCCCGAGAGTTGTTGAAAAGTGGTGCTTCTTTATCAATAGCAGCTTCATGGCTGAATAGAGAACTAAACAGTGCCCAGTTTTCTCTTTTTACAAAGCTTCTTGATGGAATGGAAAGTATTCTTGTTCATGGTATTCATGTTTTTATCACTTATGCTTCAAGCAATACACATGTTAAGGATCTATCCTTGTTGGTGCATAAGTTAAGAGAAGTTGAGAATACAGATGTTCTTTTTGTGCTGGTTAGCATGGATAACAGAGTTCATCTTATTGCAAGAAGCAGACTCAGTGCTGTTGATGTAAGTATTATAGCTTCAATTTTTGGAGGCGGTGGTCATCCAAGCGCCTCTTCTGCAACAATTAAAGCACATACTTTGATTCAAGTTAAAGATGAACTAAAGAATGTGCTTCATGATCATTTGTCTGGCAGGGATACGGTAAAAAGCATTATGAATATTAATCCGGTTACCTTAAAGAATTCAGATTCAGTAAAATATGCTATAGAACTAATGAAGAGATATGATATGTCTGAGATACCAGTGCTTGAAAACAAGCGTTTTATTGGCATGCTCTTTGAAAGGGATATCCAGAAATTGTCTGCAGATCTGGATGAAGATATATGCTCAACATTTGTGCGTGATAAAATCTTTTCAATATCAAGTGACACAAAGATATCCTCAATAAGAGAGAAAGTAATGGAAAATCCTGAGGCAATACCGGTATTGGAAAAGGATCACATGGAAGGAATTGTAACGAGGAAAAATATTTTAAAACTTTTTCATGATGATTTTTTTGGAGAAATATCTCCACGGCACAGGATTATGGAGGAGCGTCGCAAACCGCAATCTCATGAAATTGTAAAGAAAATAAAAAAAAACATATCTCCTGACGTATTTGCGTTACTTGAAGAAATTGGAGATCTTGGCGATAAGCTTAATTGTAATGTGTATGCTGTTGGAGGTTTTGTTCGGGATATTTTGCTTGGCAGGAAGAATTATGATTTGGATATAGTTGTAGAGGAGCATGGGATAGTTTTTGCAAGAAAATTGGCTAGAATAAAGAATGGAAGATGTATAGAGCACAAAAAATTTTCAACGGCAATCGTTACAGTAAAAGAGGTCGGTAAAGTTGATGTGGCAACTGCCCGCACAGAACACTATGGTTCGCCGGGTGCTTTGCCAATAGTTACATTAGCTACTATTAGACATGATTTGTTCCGTAGAGATTTTACTATCAATGCAATGGCAGTATTCCTGAACAAAGAAAGGTTTGGGGAGCTTGTTGATTTTTTTGGTGGCTTAAGAGATTTAAAGGACGGAACAATAAGAGTATTACACAATTTGAGTTTTGTTGATGATCCAACCAGAATATTTAGGGCAGTTCGATTTGAGCAGCGTTTTGGTTTTAGAATCGAAAAGCAGACACAAACTTTGATAAAAAGAGCTGTGCGAATGGATATATTTGGAAAAGTTTCTTTTGAAAGAATTAGAGATGAAGTTATTTCTATGCTGAAAGAGCCGCATCCAATTAAAGCAATCAGCCGCATGGCAGAATTCAACGAACTTAAATTTATTCATCCTGCATTAAAATATACAAATAAGTCAGAGGAATATATCCTTTGCATTGAAGAGACTTTGTCATGGTTTCGTGTGTCTTATCCTGAAGAAAAGATTAATGAATGGCTTGTGTATTTTATAGGTCTTGTTTCAGATCTAAAACTTAATGAAGTCAAAGATGCCTGTGAAAGGTTTGTCTTGAGAAACAAATACATACAGGAAATAATAAATGAAAGACAGCTTTGGTTGATGAAATTGCAAATTTTGGAAATCTCTGAAGAAATGAAGCCCAGCGAGGTATATGCTAACTTAAAAGGTATAACTGTCGAAGTTATGCTTTATTTAATGTCGTATTCAAAGAGCAAAAAAGCAAAAAGGCTGATTGTTCAATATTTAAATAGATACAGGTTTGTAAGACTTGAAATATGTGGAGACGATCTTATTGACAAAGGTATGAAAAAGGGGCCGCAACTGGGAAGAATGCTGAGAAAAATTCACAATAAAAAACTTGATGGATCAATACACACGAAAAAAGAAGAACTCGAACTTGCCAAAAAAATGATTAAAAGAATAAATTGAAATTATGAAGCTTCATGTTTAAATATGTTGTTTAATATAAAGTATGGCATATAAAAAATCCGTTGATTATTTGCTCCAATAAAGACAAATTTGCAAATAAAGGAAAAGTCAAATGGAAGACCTCTTCGAGACTGAGGATTATAAAGTATCTCTTGAGATATTTGAGGGTCCTTTGGATTTGCTTCTATATCTTATAAAAAAGGAGGAAGTTGATATCTATGATATACCTATTTTTAAAATCACTAAACAATATCTTAGATATCTTGATTTGATGAAAATGCTTGATTTGGATATAGCCGGCGAGTTTTTAAGACTTGCTGCAGAGCTGATGTATATAAAAAGCAGAATGTTGCTTCCTTCTATTGAAAGGGAACCTGTAGATGAAGAAGATATAGAGGATCCTCGTTCAGAACTTGTAAGAAAGTTAATAGAGTACAAAAAATTTAAAGATGTTGCTGGTGATTTGGAAGAACTTGAAGAAAAACGGAGTCAATGGATTGAAAAAAGGGATGAGGATGCAGTTCTTCCTGAGGAAGAAATTGATATGGACGATATCAGTATCTTCGATTTATTAACGGCCTTTTCAGATGTTCTTTCACGTGCTAAAGAAGAAAATCTTAAGGAAATATTTGAAGAACAAATAAGAGTTGAAGATAAAATAAAGTTTTTGCAAAGACGTTTAAAGAATGAAAGGAGTTTTTCATTCTTTTCAATTTTTCAAGAGGAAACAACACGAATGGAAATAATTGTAACTTTTCTGGCGATTCTTGAGTTAATAAAAAGTCAAGAGCTTAAGGTAAGACAAAAGAAAAATTTTCATGAGATTCTCATTTTTTCTACCGAAGAATTGTGATATCTTTGCCCTGTTTTGAGTTAGTTATTTAAAGGATAGTGGAGAAGCTTTTGGAAAAGGAAAATTTAAAGAAACACATTGAAGCTTTACTGTTTTCTGCAACACAACTTATTTCAGTACAGGAAATGAGAAGTGTTTTTAATGAAGATGATAAGCCCAATGTTCAGGAAATAAAGGATGCAATAAACTATTTGAAAGCTGAATATGATGAAAAGTCAAATAGTTTTCAGATTTTGGAAATTGCTAACAAATTCAGATTTTGTATAAAACCAGATTTTGCAGGACCAGTTAAAAAACTTTTAGGGCTTAATAAGCGTGATAAACTTACGAGACCAGCACTTGAGACATTGGCAATTGTTGCATACAGACAACCCGTAATAAAAGCTGAGATTGAATCAATAAGAGGTGTGGCGGTAGACGGACTGTTGAGAAAATTAATTGAAAAAGGACTTGTAAGAATTGCAGGAAGGTCTGGAGAGTATGGCAGGGCATTTCTTTATGAAACCACAGAAAAATTTATGGACCATTTTGGCTTAAAAGATCTTAATGATCTGCCAAAAAGGAAGGAACTGAATCCAGGGAGTATTAATAAATGAGCGGACTAGACAAATGGCGCAGTAAAATTGATGAAATAGATGTGAAACTGGTTGCCTTACTTAATGAACGAACCGAATTTGCTTTGAAAATCGGAAAACTGAAAACCGAATCTAATCAGGGTATATACAGTCCTGATAGGGAGAAGGCAGTATATGAACGGGTAGAAAAATTAAACAAAGGTCCAGTTACTTTAGAGACAATACAGGCTATATATAGAGAAATCATGTCAGGGGCCTTGAGTTTGGAAAAGAAGATAAAAATTGCTTATTTAGGTCCTCCTGCAACATTTACACATCAAGCTTCAATCGAACGTTTCGGGCATTCTCTTGAGCATATATCTATTGAAAATATAACTGGAGTTTTTCAAGAAGTTGAAAAGGGTAGCGCAGATTATGGGGTTGTTCCTATTGAAAATTCAATAGAAGGTGCTGTCAATCATACAATTGACATGTTTATGGATTCGAATTTGAAAATATGTTCCGAGATATTACTGCGAATATCTCACAACCTGCTTTCGACAGGATCGATAACGTCTGTAAAAAAGATATATTCGAAAGCTGAAGTATTTGGGCAATGCAGACAATGGCTTGTAAAACATCTTCCAAATGCAGAATTTGTAGAGGTATCAAGCACAACCAGAGCAGCTGAAATGGTTAAAGAACAGAAAGAATCTGCAGCTATAGCAAGTAGTTTGGCTGCAGATTTGTATGACCTGAACATAATAAGCGAATCTATAGAAGATTTCGGATATAATATTACAAGGTTTCTGGTTATAAGCAAGAATACTGCTAAGATGACCGGACAGGATAAAACATCAATAATGTTTTCGATAAAAGACAAAGTTGGTGCATTGTATGAGATGCTGCAGCCTTTTAGGAAATGGGGTATAAACTTAACAAAAATTGAATCAAGACCATCAAAAAAGAAGGCTTGGGACTATTACTTTTTCGTTGATTTTTCTGGACATATCGATGAAGAAAATATTCAAAAGGCGTTAGAAGAATTGGAAGAACACTGTTTTTTTATTAAAATACTGGGATCTTATCCTGTAGAAAAATTAGAAAGAGTTGTCGCGGAGGTTATTGAATGATTGTTGTACTAAAACCATCAATTACTGAAGAACAGAAAAAAAATATTATACATGAAATAGAGACCTATCAACTAAAAGCCGTTATCAGCAAGGGTGTAGAAAGAACTATTATTGGAGCTATTGGAGCAGAGGAACAAGTTTTAAAAGCAAGACCTCATATGGAAGCATTTGAGGGGGTGGAATCCGTGGTGCCTATCCTGAAACCTTTCAAGTTAGCAAGCCGGGATTTTAAAAAAGAACAAACCATTATTGATGTTAAGGGTTTCGGAATTGGAGGAAAAAAACTGGCAATTATAGCAGGTCCCTGTTCTGTTGAGGATCGTGAAGGTCTTTTGCGCGTTGCCAAAAGTATAAAAAAGTCCGGAGCATGTTTCCTTAGAGGTGGTGCATTCAAACCTAGAACAAGTCCGTACGCTTTCCAGGGATTGGGTGAAGAAGGCTTGCATATTCTTGCTCAGGCTCGCAAAGAAACCGGGTTATTAGTTGTTTCAGAAGTTATGGATCCAAGACAAATAGATCTGTTTGAAGAAAAAGTGGACGTACTTCAAATTGGTGCCAGAAATATGCAGAATTATTCGCTTCTTAAAGAAGTTGGTCATTCAAGGAAACCTGTGCTTTTAAAAAGAGGTATGATGTCTACAGTAAAAGAATTGTTAATGAGTGCTGAATATATTCTTTCTGAAGGCAACAGCAATGTTATCTTATGTGAGCGTGGAATACGTACATTTGAGGATTCAACAAGAAATACATTAGACATTAATGCCATTCCAGTTTTAAAAAAATGGAGCCATTTGCCGGTAATTGTTGATCCAAGCCATGCTGCTGGTAAAAGGGACATAATTCCCGCAATTTCTATGGCTTCTATAGCAGCCGGAGCAGATGGATTGATGATTGAGGTTCATCCAACACCTCAAAAAGCTTTAAGCGATGGTGCTCAATCTCTTTTCCCAGAACAGTTCGATGTATTAATGCAGGAATTAGAAGGTTTGGCAAAGACTGTTGGACGAACAATTTAAATAGAGTAAAAAATATGGAACCTATGCAGAAAATATCAATTATTGGTGTAGGACTAATTGGAGGATCCTTTGGTTTAGCAATTAGAAAAAGGAAGCTTGCAAAGCAGGTCATAGGAATAGTAAGACGCGAGAGCGCTATAGACGAGTGCCTTCAAGCTGGTGTTGCAGATAAAGTATCTCTTAATATAGAAGATGTTGCTGATTCAGACCTTATTGTTTTAGGAATACCCGCTGGTTCAATGGTAAATATTGCCACGCGCCTCGCAGAGGTATTAAAGAAAAAAACTATTGTGATTGATGCTGCATCAGTTAAAGGTGAACTTGTGTATTTGTTAGAAACAATCTTTGAAAATAAAGCCAGTTTTGTAGGTGCTCATCCCATGTCCGGATCTGAAAAAAATGGTGTAGCTGCTGCTAAAGAGGATCTTTTTGAAGATAGCATATGTGTATTAACAAAAACTGAAAAAACAGACAATAATGCATTTGAGACTGTAAAAGAGATTTGGACAAAATTGGGTTCATTTGTTTTAGAAATGGATCCATATTCTCATGATAAGGCAGTAGCTTCTGTAAGTCATCTTCCACACTTGGTTTCTTCAGCGCTTGTTAACAGTCTTCCTGAGAGCATTGAAAGAGAGGAATTTCTTAAATGTTCAGGAAAAGGATGGTCTGACATGACACGTATTGCCTCTGGTTTGCCTGATATGTGGGCAGAGATATGTTTGGAGAACAGAGAAAACGTATTAGACGCATTGAATCGATTCCGTGATGCAATTGATATTGTTGATGAAGCAATAAATGAAGGAAACTATGATAAATTAAAGAATTTACTTCAGAAAGCTCGATCAAGAAAGGTCAACAAATGATTATTGCCATAGACGGACCATCTGCTTCAGGAAAATCTACAGTTGCCAGAATAGTCGCAAGGCGCATGGGATTTATTCATTTAGATACAGGAGCGATGTACAGGGCTATTACATTAAAGGCAATGAGAAATAATGTAGCTTTTTCTGATCCTGTTGAAATGAAAGAAATGGCAAAGGATTCTATATTCAAATTTATTCAGGAGGAGTGCAATACTCTTGTCTTTTTTGATGGGGAAAATGTTACAGAAGAAATAAGAACCCGTGCGGTTGATGCTAATGTTTCTGAAGTAGCAATGAATGATGCTATAAGAAATATCGTGCTAATAAAATCCAGAGAAATAGCTGCAAATCTAAATGCTGTTTCAGAAGGAAGGGATATAGGAACAGTAGTTTTTCCCTATGCTGAAAAAAAGTTTTTTTTAGTCGCAAATGATGAAACGAGAGCTAAACGGCGGTTTGATGAAATTATTGCAAAAAATCATTCAGCAGATTTGGAAGAGATACAAAAAGCTATGAAGTTGAGGGACCACAAGGACTCTACTCGCAAGAACTCTCCTTTAAAAAAAGCTGATGATGCACTGCTCGTTGATACAACTGATATGACAATAGAAGAAGTAGTCTCTGAAATCTGCAGAATTTCAAAAAACTAAAAAGATTAATCAGAAACTAAAATGCTCTTATTTGTAATTCTATAAGAAGAAAAATTAACCTGTCTATTGCCTTTTATTCTTTTACTTACTCTTGCAGGGCGTCTCTTAATATCAATAAAAACGGTATTGCAAATTTCTGCTTTATTGGCCTGAAAAGTGAAAAAAAACCTACCTGAAATATATAAAAAGCGAGATTCTACTGATTTGAACCTAAAAAAGTTTTTGACAAGTATAATCGCTAGGTGTAAAGTATGGGCCAATTTTCAATAATATGAAAGGGGAATTGAGTAAATGTCAGAGGAAACTAAAAACTTAACAATTAACAATGAAGCAGAGATGAGCGACGAAGAGTTTCGTAGCTTATACATGGAGACTCTTGAGAATCTTCAGGAAGACAAGATCGTAAAAGGAAAAATATTAAGCATTTTAGATAATGAAGTGCTTATTGATATTGGATATAAGTCAGAAGGAATAATACCTCTGTCTGAATTCCGGAATATGGAGAATCTTCAGGTCGGAGATCAAGTAGATGTATTTTTTGAAGCTACAGAAGACCAGGATGGCATTGTTGTTCTTTCAAAGCAAAAAGCTGACAGAATTCTTGGTTGGGAAAAAATCATCTCCAGCTGTGAAGAAGGTAAGGTTGTTGAAGGTAGGGTTGTCCGGAAAGTAAAAGGGGGATTGATCGTGGATATAGGTATGGATGCGTTCCTGCCTGCTTCGCAAGTAGATATTAAACCTCTTAGAGATGTAATACTTGAATCATATATTGGAAATACTTACAAATTTAAAGTCATCAAAATAAATCCTGATAGAAAAAACATTGTACTTTCAAGAAGAGAGCTTTTGGAAGAGGTTCGTAAAGGCAAAAGGCAGATTCTTCTTGGTGAGATCGAAGTTGGTCAGTGGAGAAAAGGCGTTGTCAAGAATCTCACGGATTTTGGGGCATTTATCGATCTGGATGGAATGGATGGACTTTTACATATTACAGATATAAGTTGGGGGAAAATTGGACATCCATCAGAAGTTCTTTCATTAGGCGATGAAATTGACGTTTTAATTCTTGATTTTGATACGGAAAAAGAACGTGTGTCACTTGGACTTAAGCAGAAGACACCTGATCCTTGGGAACAAGTTGTCGAAAAATATCCTAAAGGCGATGTTATAAAAGGTAGAGTTGTGAATATAATGCCTTACGGCGCTTTTGTTGAGCTTGAGAAAGGCATTGAAGGCTTAATTCATATATCTGAACTATCGTGGACAAAAAGAATTAATCATCCATCCGAAGTATTGTCTGTTGGGGAGATTGTTGAGACAATGGTTTTGGTTATAAATAAGGAAAGCAGAAAACTTTCTCTTGGTTTAAAACAAACAGGTGATAATCCCTGGGACCAGGTTGTTGAGAGATTTCCTGAAGGCAAGAAAGCAAAAGGAGTCATTCGTAATCTTACCACATACGGTGCCTTCGTTGAATTAGATGATGGCATTGACGGACTGATACATGTTTCAGACATATCCTGGACCAAGAAAATCAATAATCCTTCTGAAGTATTAACAAAGGGTGATGAGATTGAAACTATTATTCTAAATGTTGATAAAGACAATAAAAAGATTGCACTAGGCCTAAAACAACTACAGCCCGATCCATGGGAGACTATTGCTGAAAAATATAAATCTGGACAGATTATGAAAGCAACAGTCAACAAAATAACTGGCTTTGGTGTTTTTATGATACTTGAAGAAGGTATTGAAGGTTTAGTTCATGTTTCACAAATTTCTGATAAACCTTTTAACAAAATTGAAGAAATCATTAAAGACGGCGATACTCGAAACGTAATGATATTGAAAGTTGAACCTGAGTCCAGGAAAATTGCGCTTAGTCTGAAAGATGTTGCTCAGGATGATATAAAAGAAGAAAAGCCAAAAAAGGTGAAGAAAGAGAAAAATCCTAGCAAAGATACTGAGGTTTCTGAATCTGATGTAGAAAAAACAAAAGATAAGACTAAAAAAGAAGCTGTGGATAAAACGTCCGAAACTAAAGAAGCTGAAGAAACAGCTTCAAAAGATAAGGCTGAAGAGATAAAGGCTGAAGAAGAGCCAACAGAAGAAAAAACTGAGCTTGCTGAAGAGAAAATGCCTGCTGAGCCTCAGGATGAAGCTGTTGATGAAGAGCAAACTCAGGAAGAGACAAAAACAGAAGAAATTAAAGAAAAAGAAGAGGTTGAAACTGAGGATTCAGAAAAGAAGTAACCGAATTCTCTAAATAGTCTGTTTTTTGGTTTTGTTATTCTGATTTTAAAATATGCCTGCCTGATTTTCACTTATTGAATAACGTGCAGATTGTCCTAAAGGAGAGTTGTGTGAAAATAGAAGAGCAACTTGCTTTGATTAAACGAGGTGCTGTTAATATCATTGACGAAGAGGACCTGGCAAAAAAAGTAGCTCGTTCGATAGAAACAGGGATCCCTTTGAAGATAAAGTATGGAGCAGATCCTTCTGCATCCGATCTTCATTTAGGCCACACTGTTCCGTTGAACAAACTGCGGCAGTTTCAGAATATTGGTCACGAGGTTGTATTTATAATTGGCGATTTTACAGCAATGATTGGTGACCCATCCGGAAAATCAAAAACAAGGCCCAAGCTTTCAAGAGAAGAAGTTCTTTCTAACGCTAAGACTTATCAGGAACAGATCTTTAAAATTCTGTTGCCGGAAAAGACACAGATAGTTTTCAATAATGACTGGTTCAGCAAAATGATGTTTGAAGATATAATAACTTTAGCATCAAAGTATACAGTTGCAAGAATGTTGGAACGGGACGATTTTACAAAAAGATATACTAATGGTGTGCCTATTTCGATGCTTGAGTTTTTTTATCCACTTATTCAGGGATATGATTCAGTAAAAATAAAATCAGATGTTGAAATAGGAGGTACTGATCAAACATTTAATTTTCTGGTTGCAAGAGACCTTCAGAGAGAATATTCTCAAGAGCCTCAGGTCATGCTTACGTTACCCATACTGGAAGGCACAGACGGCATTCAGAAGATGTCTAAGAGTCTTGGAAACTATATTGGTATTAGTGAACCGCCTAATGACATCTTTGGAAAAGTTATGTCAATATCAGACGATATGATGTTTCGTTATTATGAATTGCTAACTGCCAGGAACAATAGTGAAATTGACAAAATGAAGGAAGATGTACAATCAGGCAAAGTGCATCCGATGGAAGCAAAAAAAACCTTATCCAGCGAATTAGTTGAAAGATTTTATGATAAGGATTCGGCAGTTAAAGCTAAACAGGAATTTGAAAGAGTTTTTTCCAAGAAAAAATTACCGTCTGAAATACCGGAAGTTACTATTAGCAATAAAGACGGTGATCGAATATGGCTTGTAAATTTAGTTAGAAGATGTGATCTAAATGTTTCAAACAGCGAGATAAGAAGGCTGATAAAACAGGGTGCTGTCAACTGGAATGGTGATAAGTGTTCAGATGAAAATTCTGAGGTAAATCTTCAGGATGGAGCAATCTTGAAAGTTGGAAAAAGAAAATTTTGGAAAATTAAAGTCGCAAACAATTAAAGCAGTTGTAAGTACCTCTGCTGCAAGTAGATAAAATATATAAAATAAAGAAAAAAAACCTATTGACAACATGGCTTCAAACAAGTAAACTTTGCCCCAATGTTTGAAAGCAGTGAGTGTTTTGCAATATAACAAAATAAACTTTTATACAACTTGACAAAATTGCCAAACAAGAGCAAAATTAATACAAAGAAAATGAGAAGTAAAAAGAATATATAAAGTTGTTGTTGGTCTTTGAAATTTGAATTGTGCGATGTATATTTGGGCCTTTTAGTTGTAATTTTTTTAAGTCTGAAACGAGGCAATGCCTCGATTCAAATAGGATTAATTTGAGAGTTTGATCCTGGCTCAGAACGAACGCTGGCGGCGTGGTTTAGGCATGCAAGTCGAACGGTTTTTGCTTGGTTTTGATTCTTCGGATGAAGAACCGGGCGCTAAATAGTGGCGTAAGGGTGAGTAACACGTGAGTAATTTACCTCCGCGTTGGGGATAACCTGCCGAAAGGCGGACTAATACCGAATAATATCTTTTTCTCGCATGAGATTTAGATCAAAGATGGCCTCTCCTTGGAAGCTATCGCGTGATGATAAGCTCGCGGCCTATTAGCTTGTTGGTGGGGTAATGGCCCACCAAGGCTACAATGGGTAGCCGGCCTGAGAGGGTGACCGGTCACACTGGGACTGAGACACTGCCCAGACTCCTACGGGAGGCTGCAGATAGGAATCTTCCACAATGGGCGAGAGCCTGATGGAGCAATGCTGCGTGAACGATGAATCCCTTCGGGGTGTAAAGTTCTTTTCTGTGGGAAGACATCCGACGGTACCACAGGAATAAGCGACGGCTAATATCGTGCCAGCAGCCGCGGTTATACGGTAGTCGCAAGCGTTATCCGGAATTATTGGGCGTAAAGCGTTCGTAGGCGTCCTTTCAAGTTTTTGGTAAAATACCTAGGCTCAACCTAGGAATTGCCAAGAAAACTGTTAGGATTGAGGATAGGAGAGGAGAGCGGAATTCTCGGTGTAGGGATAAAATCCATAGATATCGAGGAGAACGCCAAAGGTGAAGACAGCTCTCTGGCCTATTCCTGACGCTGAGGGACGAAAGCGTGGGTAGCGAACAGATTAGATACCCTGGTAGTCCACGCCGTAACGATGGATACTAGATATTGGGAGGTCTACCCCTCTTCAGTATCGAAGCTAACGCGTAAGTATCCCGCCTGGGGAGTACGCGCAGCTAAACTAAAGATGACGGGACCCGCACAGCGGTGGAGCATGTGGTTTATCGACATAGCGAGACTACGAGCTGACATCTTCGACCTGAAATCAGGGTGCCTTGGACGAATACC
>JAVCCS010000148.1 GCA_030765365.1 Candidatus Theseobacter exili | reverse complement strand
GGCCATCATTGCCTAAAACTGTATCTCCGGAAAAATCATATTTGTCCACAGTATATCCCAGACTGATGGTAAACCTGTTATGAAATACCAGGTCTGTCTGCAGACTGAATTTGTCGGCAGAAAATTCGGTATCATCTGAAAGATCCTGATTGAAACGATGAACATACAAAGCCTCAAAAGAGGTTGAAGGACCACTTGGCTTTTCGTCAGAAGCAAAAGAGCTTCCAGCAATAAAAATAATAATGATGGTCTTTAAACAAAAAATCGTTTTTTTCAATAAGGCTTTCGGCATGTTTTTTCCTTAATAAATATTATAGTTTCCGGAACTTGTTGTTTTTCATCTGAAGTTATGCAGATTTGAAATCAATTCAAAGGCATGGGATTACAGATGTTTTTATCGGAATTTGAAACCTTTCCGCAATTAAAACAGATGTATTCAGGATTCCTGGTTAATTCCTTGATTTTTTCGAACTTTTCCTGACTCGCCAGCACACACAGGTGTCCCGAATGATCTCCCTGACATTTCTGTTCTTTCATTTTTATCTCCTGATTTATAGATAACTATCATACGTTTGAACAATTATTGTATAATTATGGTTTGGAAAAGAAAAAGTAAATATTCAGTTTCTTTGTTAATTAATTAATTTACACAAATTTGCAGTATAAAGATTAAGAAAGAGAACATGATACGACTAGGTCTTTGTTGTAAATTATTTAATGAGCCAATCAAGTTTCATACAACTACTGCCAGATATTTAAGCGGACTTTCTTCAGCAGAAAGAGAAAACAAAATATCCGGGCTTTGTCTACACAATGCAAAATCGCTTTTATCGGCAATCAGGTTTTGCCATCAGCAGAAGATAGGTTCTTTCAGGATTAACAGCAGAATTTTACCACTCAAAACACATCCGGATTTCGGGTATGATATCATGCAGATTGATCAAGCAAGTGAAATCGTTGGATTTTTTGAACAATGTGCCGTTCTGGCAAAGCAATATAATATCCGGCTTACGTTTCATCCTGACCAGTTTGTTTTACTCAGTTCACCAAATATTGAAATAACTCGCAAGTCTATTGAGGAACTTGAATATCAGGCGGAAATATGTGAACTGGTTGGTGCAGATGTTATTAATATTCACGGAGGGGGAGCATATGGTAATAAAAAATCTGCACTTAATAGAGTTACCGCCGTATTAAAAAATCTCAGCGACAGTGTTCGTACTCGATTAACATTTGAAAATGATGACAGGATATATTGTCCAAAAGATCTTTTACCCTTTTGTGAGGAAAATGACGTGCCTTTTGTATATGATGTTCATCATCACCGCTGCCTGGAGGATGGCCTTTTTATTGAAGAAGTTACTGATCGAGCAATTAAAACATGGGACAGAGAGCCTCTTTTTCACATTTCAAGTCCTAAATATGGGTGGGATAATGGAAAAACAAATTTGCATCATGATTACATAAATTTCATTGATTTTCCGGATTACTGGAAGGCTTTAAATATTACGGTTGAAATTGAAGCAAAAGCTAAAGAATTGGCTGTAGTAAAAATGCAGAAATATTTAAAACAATATATTGGAGTATAAAGCATGATAGCCGAAGAAAAACTGTTTAACCAGATAAAAACCTTTTTGCAGGTGGAGCACTTTGCAGTGTTGGCTACTCAGGGAGAAGAATATCCGTATTGTTCTCTTGTAGGATATGCTTCAACCGCGGATTGCAAAGAGGTTCTTTTTGCAACTGATCGACAGACTCATAAATATGAAAATCTTGTTAATAATCCAAAGGTTTCAATGTTAATTGACAGTCAGACAAACCAGGAAAATGATTTTAAGGATGCCCAGGCCTTAACTATACTGGGAAGCGCCCGTGAAGTTGATATTGATGAACATCCTGAATATCTTACACTGTATTTAAAAAAGCATCCCGCCCTGAAAGAATTTGTCACTTCTCCGGATTGCGCCTTGATAAAGATTGTAGTTGATAAGTATATAATGGTTACAGATTTTCAGGATGTTCAGGAATGTTCAATGTGATGTAAGACCATGATTTTTTTATTGTGGATATCTGCTGTTATTTCGATATATTTCTGATATTTAAATAAAGAGGAATTATTATTTTGAGCAAAAGAACTGATGGGACTTGGAGAGATTCTCAGACGGCAAAGAACTATTTGGATGAAATAGCAGGCGCAATACCGCTTGAAGCTGAACAATTGGATATTATGATGCGCATTATTCGACAACAGAGAGATACGGTTAAAAATTTTCTTGATATCGGATGCGGAGACGGGATACTTTCATCAGTTGTTTTGAGAGAATATCCACAGGCACAAGGAACTCTGCTGGATTTTTCTGATACTATGCTCTCTGCTGCAAAAGAAAAGCTGGGTTCTTACCCCAGGCAGTTGCAATTTGTAAAGTCAGATTACGGCGATGAACAGCTTGATGAAACACTGACAGCTGGCAGGAAACAAAAATTTGATGTAATTGTATCCCGTTTTTCTATTCATCATCAAACTAATGAGCGTAAGTATCAAGTTTATGAAGAAATATATAATTTACTTGTTCCGGATGGTATTTTCATAAATATTGAACATGTTGCTCCGCGCGGTCCATGGGGGAAAGCATTATTTTAAGAGTATATGACGGATCACTTGCATAATTCTTTAATAAAAAAGGGTCAAGGCAGGAAAAGAGAAGATATCATACAGGAATTCCGCAGTCGACATGATAAAGATGCCAATGTGGTAGCTTTAGTTGAAAATCAATGCGACTGGCTTAAAGAAATTGGATTTGCAGATGTTGATTGTTTCTTTAAAATTTTTGAAATCGCAATTTTTGCAGGCAGGAAAGCATGAAAAACAAAGTTTATATTAAGACTTTTGGCTGACCCTTGGTCTGTTCTCTACAAATATTTCAAACCATTCCTTTTTACTGTTTTCTATCCTGAATTG
>JAVCCS010000317.1 GCA_030765365.1 Candidatus Theseobacter exili | reverse complement strand
CGGAGACTTGTAGCGTCTTTATCTGTTTCCTCTGTTTGTAAAAAACTTACTTCAATATGACATAAACACATTTCCAGGAGAAAATCAAATATGATAAAAATAGCCGTTATAGATGATGATACCCTAATAAGACACAGTTTAGAAAAGTTTCTGAAGTTAAGGGAATATGACACTTACACCGCAAGCAGCGGTTTGGAAGGGATTAACCTTGTAAAAGAAGTAATTCCTCATATTGTTTTTCTGGATATCGGTCTTCCGGATATTTCCGGCTTAGACGTACTAAAGCAAATCAGGTCTTTTGATAAAACAATCCGCGTTATTATTATATCCGCCATGACTGCCAACAATATCATAGAATCAGCTAAAAAGCTTGGAGCCTGTGACTACATTGTAAAACCCTTCACAATGGATTATCTGGAAAATGTTGTCGTTCGCAAGGTTTATATTCAAAGCATGGAGCACCAGCGCAGAATGATTGTACAAATAATTTATGCCCTGGCCAATGCTCTTGAAGCAAAAGATCAATATACACGAGGACATTCCGATTTTGTTGCAAAATATACAAACTGGATTTTTGAAGAACTCGAAAGCAAACCCGGTTGGGAATGGCTTACAGGTAAAAAACATTTCATGGAAACGCTTGCCCTTTTGCACGATATTGGGAAAATGGGTATTGAGGACAGGATTCTGAACAAGCCAGGCGCTCTGAATGAAAATGAAATGGAAGAGATCCAAAAGCATCCCAGTATTGGCGCCAACATTGTTAGTGTTGTAGAAGAATTAGCCCAATATGCCCCAGGCATCATGCATCATCATGAATGGTGGAACGGGAAAGGGTATCCTGATGGCCTTAGCGGTGAGGGAATCCCTCCTGAGGCCCGTATTTTGGCTGTAGCAGATTCATACAACGCCATGACATCAAACAGACCTTATCGAAAAGCCTTATCTCAGAAAATTGCTATTGGTGAATTGATAAAAAACAAGCAAATCCAGTTTGATCAGAAAGTTGTTGATGCATTTATTAAAGCATTAAAAAAACGCGAAAAACCTAAGACTAAAAAGCACGCACACTAGCTTAGTTAGAAAAAGTCTTTTGTATTTTTAATCAATAAAACAGTTAGTTATGTAGGAGAAAGAAATATGCCAGGATCCAACACCGATAGGGAATTTATTCCAGTTTTGAAGGATGACAGAAGAATAAAACCTTTTATTCGCTCAGGAAAAAGAAGAAAGTTTGACAGAAGAGAATCATACAGGCTTGGAACAAAGATGTTTCCTTGTGACGTAATAGTTCCCGGAATGTTACAGAACATTAGCGATTCAGGAGCGTGTCTTTCTTTAAAAGGTCAAGGCATATTGAAAAAATCTTCATTTGAAATCAACTTAAAACCTATCTATGAAAAAAACGTAAAGTGTTATGTCAGCTGGGAAGAATATGATGATGAAAAAGATATAACAACCTATGGAATCAAATTTACCAATATTGGATTAAAAGCAAAAAGACAGTTGAGAAATTTGCTTTTTTTAAATGAAACCCATCTAATGGATCATGCAAATGCAATTATGGATCAAATCGATGATGAGCTTTTGAAAATGTCAGTAATGTCATTTTTTACAAATGATATAAAGAGTGCAGTTGAAGCATTTATCGAAATTGATGAAGGTTTAAGCCAGAAAAGAACTATTAGTGATGGTTTCACCAGAGTTAAAAAGCTTCTTGATGGAATAGTTAACAAAGGTGATGTTATTGAATCTGCTTTAAATGATAACCGGCTTACAAAAGAAATCAAAAATCGGGTCAGACTATTAGTCGGATATTTCATTTATCAGGGCAGAATAATGCGTAGAGGTCTGGAAAAGCCCAGAGGGTACCCGGGAGATTATATAATGCTAGAATCCATTTACGATAATATAACGCGTGATGACAGTTTAGGCAGTTATTGTGACAGGTACTTTCTTGAAAACCCTTATGCAGATGCCGTTCGTAACAGAAAAGATATGATGCGTGATGAAATTTTAAAATATATCAACAAAAGCAAAGAGTCTTCTCTGTCTCTCTTAAACCTGGCAAGCGGATCTTGCAGGGAACTGCAGGAATTGTTTGCTTTTCCAATTTCTTATAAAGGAAATGTTAACATAATAGGAGTAGATCTTGATCTGGCTTCAATAGAATATTCTAAAAAGAAACTTAAACCGTTAACTCCTGACAATTTTAATATTGACTTAGTACAAGGTAACATTGTTGAGCTTGAAAAACTTAAAGAAGTTTCTAATAACTCTTTCGATATAATCTACAGCATTGGCATTGCTGATTATCTTCAGGATCGACTTTTATCAAAAATTTTTCACGACTGTTATAATTTGCTTAAACCAGGCGGCAAATTAATTGTTGCTTACAAAGATAAATTAAAATACAAGCCCCTTCCTCCAAATTGGTACTGTGACTGGTATTTTGTGCCAAGGGGGGAACCTGATTTCATAAAGATGGTAGAAAAGGCAATGGGCAAAGATCATATTGATATCAAAATAGTACGGGAACCTTCTGAAATTATATTTTTTGCAGTAATCACAAAAAAGGCAAACAAGTGATACGTTGAATTCAATCTTTCCGTTATCATATTATATTGCTTCAACCAGTATTAATTTTATTACTTCTTTTTTTCTTGGATGCGCGCTTTTATTCAAAAATCGCAAAAATCCGCCAAGCCGGATCTTTGCGATTTTTTCCTTTTCAGTATCTTTCTGGTCTTTTTTCTATATGGTTTCCTTGTTTTGCGATAATCAAACCAGCGCGCATTTATACCTAAGACTTTGCATGATCGGTGTTTTTTTTATGCCTTCTCTTTTTATTCATTTTATTCTCACGCTAACACGCACAGAAGGTAAAATAATTTTTATTATTACAACCTATTTTCTCAGCATATTTTTCACCTGTTTTACTTTCACTGACTATTATGCATACGGAGCCATCTCATATGGTCCTATGAAGTATTGGCTTAAGGCAGGACCTCTATTCACTCTGGCAATACTTCATTTCGGGGTAATAGTACTGTATTCCTTCTATATCCTGATCTCAAACATTCCCAAGGCTAAAAGTGTTCTAAGGAATCAACTTTTATACGTTTTCATAGGTACATCTGTAGGCTATTTAGGTGGTGGCATGAACTATTTCGGATGGTATGGAATTCCTGTGCCACCTTTTCTAAATGTTTTAGTTTCGTTTTATGTTATTACAATCTCTTACGCTATTGTGAAATATCATCTTCTTGATATTAAGGTTGCTCTTACACGCTGGACAATTTTTAGTATTGTATATGCAGGAGTATATGCAGTTCCATTAATATTTGCTGCTTTAAACCAGGAATATCTCGAACGCATCCTTGGCGGAAAATGGGGAATAGTTCTTTTCATTGCCGGTGTAATTTTTACTTATATTGGGCAAATTACATATAATTACATCCGTCACAAGGCTGAAGACAAGCTCCTTAAAGAACAGAGAAAATACCACCAGACTCTATTAAAAGCATCCAAAGATATGATCTTTGTAAGGGATATACAAACTATCCGAAACACCGTAGTTGATATTTTAACAAAAGAAATTAAAATAAGTCATGTTCGGTTTTTTTCATTCAATCAGGAGAAAAACCGCTATGAAGTTGTTGCCGCGAAAGGTATGGAAAGACGTGCCCAAAATGGCAATACAATCAGCAGCAACCACTTACTTATTAAAACGCTAAAAGAAAATAAAGCAGCAATTTTATGCGAAAACCTCACCAGATTTTTACCTAAAAATAAAATTAAAGAACAAGAATTAAAGGATCTTGAAAAAAAGATCAGAGCTTTTGGAGCTTCATTAATTGTTCCTAATTTTGCAAGAAACAAACTGCTTGGGTTTATTTCTCTAGGAGCAAAACAACACGGAAGTTTTTACACTGAAGATGATATTGATGTCCTTACCACACTAGCTAATCAGGTTGCAATGGCTATGGAAAACGCAGCTTTCTATGAAACAATAACTGAACAGGAAGCTACACTGCTCCAAACATTCAAGCTGTCAGCATTAGGAGAAATGGCTGCTGGTTTTGCGCATCAGATAAACAATCCTTTAACTGGTATTATTCTTTCTGCAGGAGCCTTTCGAATGAGTATGGACAAGGAATTGCAGGCCTTTTCCGGAAAGGGCATTCCAACTGAAATAAAAAATCTATTAAATGAAGCAAGAACTACTCTTAAAGGTATAGAAAACAGGGCGGATCAGGCAGGAAAAATCATTTCCAGCATCATGAGATTTACTAAACCTGGTGAATTACAGGAAAGCAATATTGAAAAGCTTATTGATGACGGATTAAATCTAATACCTGAAAGTAAATTTTTTGAATTTGGTATTAATATTAAAAAAGTGATCCCTCAAGGATTGCCTGGAATAATTGTTCGTCCCGTAGATATTGAACAAATTGTAATGAACTTGTGTACAAACGCTATTGAAGCAATGACTGATGGCGGTAACCTTACAATCAAAGTTGCGTATAACCCAAAGAAAACAAAATTTGCAAGAATGGACATTTCCGATACCGGCAAGGGAATTTCTAAAGCAAATATGTCCAAAGTTTTTGACTTTTTCTTCACTACCAAAGGCTCCAAGGGAATGGGAATGGGATTAGCCCTTGTCTACAAAATGGTCAGCAATAACAATGGTACTATTGAAGTAAAAAGCACGCACGGTAAGGGAACAACCTTCAGCGTATTTTTACCTGTAAATACTTCCAAAAAAAGGCAATAAACCATTTAAAGGAATATGCCAAGTAACCTGTGTATTTATATATTTGGATAGAATATATAAATTTATTACCGCTCAAAAAGAACTCCAGGAGAAAGCATCCATTCTGGATCAAATGAATGTTTTATTCTTTTCATTTGCTCTATACCTTCTTTGCCATACATGGCAGCAAGAAGATCTTTTCGGTCAGGGTTTCTGCCAACCCCATGTTCTCAAACAGGAGCACCACCCTCAGATATTACCCATTTACCTATTT
>JAVCCS010000059.1 GCA_030765365.1 Candidatus Theseobacter exili | reverse complement strand
TTTTTAATATGGCTGTAAGGAACAGTCCTAAAAAAAAGGTGTTCCCGATAGGATATTTTGTAACATACAAGGAAGCATTAAGACGGATAAAAAACAGGGGCGATAGATTCAGTCATTTAAATCTTAAATATTTATATGATTCCTGGTTGCTGGCTGAGAATTTTTCGGGTTATGAAATGATGATTGACGGCAATGTTCCCTTGCCTGACCTGAATACACCTGGACTGCACGTTGCACAGGGGTACCTGCCGGATGAGCTAAAGGCAAAGAAATCCGAAATCAGGAAAAGAAAATCTACAAGCCGGGACAAACAGGCTGTTGCTTTTGAGAGAGAGTTCGAGGATGTTTTAACAGGGCCTGACGGTATTACCTACAATATTGTTATGTTTGACGCTGAGATTGAATCGCCTAAAAAGTTTATTCTTAATTGGAAGGATCCGGATGAAGGCGATATATATCTTTCGAGACAGGCAGTAGCTGCCGCTATAGAGGAAGGACCTGCAGCATTACGAGAACTTATTTGGCACGAAGTGAATTGCAGTGAATCAACATGGGGCCATTACTTTACAATTATTGCTCAGCAGTTTGATTCGAGATTCAGAACCAACTTTAGTGATGGTGATTATGAAAAAGTTACTGTTGAACTTCCACAATCGATTATCCCAGCAGAAATTCTTTCGCTTATTCCCCATGAGGATATCGGGGTTGGCATTGTTCGTTTTTCATACAAAGCGATTAAGGATTCTTCAGGTATTTCCAGGGATGCAGTAACCGGGTTGCCTCGTCCTTTTAAAGGGAAACTTCAGAAAGCTCTTGGTTCAATTCTGAAAATGCGACCGGTACTGATTGAAAGGGCCAAGCCTGAACAGCCATACAATGAAAGGCTTTCTGAGATATTTCATAGACAATGGAGTCAGGCTTTTAGAATTGCCGGAGATATAAATAATGATCGATTGAGTATGTTTTGGGCAGAAGTTTTTGGCAGGTTGGATAGTGAAGGTTACAGGATAAGTAATGAAGATAAATATGTTTTTCGCAGGTTGTTTTCGGCTAAGAGAGTCCGTGGATTTATTTCTGAAGCGCATGAAGATGATCCTGTCCTACTGGCAAATGCTGCTGCAAAAATATCAGTGCTGATTGGTGCTTTTCATGAAAAAGAAGAGGATCTTAACGATCTGTCTGGTTTAAGTCTTAGCGAGCTTGTTGCAATAGTTGATTTATCATTTGAGGATTTTAAACAAGATTCGAAAGAAGCAGAGACAGAACTTACGGATGATATGCCTTCTACAGGAATGGTTATCCTGACAGGAGTCGGTGGTGACATAATTAGTTCTGATGCCGGCGTACCATACAGCAGAAGTCCGCGAGAACGTTTCAGTGACCGTTTTTTTATGAGACAGGGATCGCGTAGAGGAAGTATTGCTGTTGAAAGAAAACGCGGTCTGTCAAATACATTCAGGGACTTTGCAGTGTTATTTAAAAAGGATCAGAACGATCCAAGAAATATTTTGTTCAGGAGAGATAGAAATAGAGCACTTGTTGACAGGGTGAAAATGATTAATATTTTATTCGGCGTAGAAATGGAGGAAAGAACTAAAACCGTTTCTTTGGATTACAATGAAAGGGCTGTATCAAGTGAGACAGGCATGTTAATACATTATGCCGGTTATACGTTTTTAATTTATGTAGGAGATCCCAAGCGGTTATTTGTACTCACTGACAGTGTAGAAAAACAGCTTGCCGGTTACAGAGGCGCAAAACGTATTCAGTTAAGAGTAAAGGAGCTTTCTTCTGAACAGCTTAACAGGATGTTAACTGTATTTCGTAAAGCTGATCAGGCTGAACTATGGACTGACTTTTTGAAAAAACCCGGTTCTTTGACAGTTGATGATCATGAATGGCCGGACGTTTTGCAACTGCCTCAATATAAGTCTGCAAAAAAGATGTCAGATGAAGCTATTCTTAAACAGTTGGATGCTTTCACGGATGGAATGACAACCGAAGAGGTTTCACGTTTAAGAATACTTGATTTGGCTTGCGGTGATGGCTCATTGATAGGACAGGTTATATTTTTACTTAAAAACAAATTCCCCGGATTGGACTTGATTCAGATTGAGGGTATTGACAGAAACCGGACCTTTGTTGATAAGGCAAGATCAGCCGGACTTAATGTTTCAGTCGGTAATGCCAAGGATTTGTCAAGATATCCTGACGGGTCTTTCGATGTGGTCATAGCTGAGAGTCTTTACACAGAAGCGGTTATTCCTTTTGAGGATGCAGAACCTGTTCTTAGAGAAATTCACAGGGTTACAAAACCTGTTCCCACTCCTGAGAATGAAAGAGAAAACCTTAAGAGGTCAGAATATGTTCATAAGCTTATTCAAAACGTTAAGTTAGTCAGGCAGTTTGTGAATTCTCAGGACAAAGCTGTTGATCACTTATGGTCGGATCAGAGCGTAATTGAAACTTTTCTTAAGTTGAATGTCCAGCCGGGAGAAACCGTACTTGAAGTCGGTCCCGGGCATTCTTTAACAGGTATACTCTGTGCACTGATGGGGGCAAAAGTAGTGGTCGTTGAACATCCTGATATGCATGAAATGTATAGGCAATTGGGAGCAGATACATTCCCTGTTAAATTTAAGGAGTTTAAGAGTGCTGTAGACGCTGCCGGAGGAAGTATTGATTATCTTACAGGAGACATAACAAATCCTGCTTATGCAAAAGGGTTGTCGGTACAATATACAGAAGCATTTGATCATATTATTGCTACTGATGTTTTGCGTCCTAATCCAAAGACTTTAGAAAATGATTTAAAACTTATTCGACAGGCTTTGCGTTTTGGCGATGCCCGTAGAAGGGATTCTGAAAAAATATATCATCAATATTTACCAAGGCAGGGAGTGTGGAAAGCAGAGAAGGTAAATGGAGCAATATCTTTGCTTATGAAACTAAAAAAGTCCGAAACAGGCACGTTTTATATCAGCCATCCTGAAAGTCACCCGCGCCTGGGAGAAAATGGCCAGGACATCAGTGGATTTGATGAGGCATTGAGGGACGATCTCCGGCTGGCTTCTTTTCAGAAAATTCCTGCTGCTATTCCCCGTGCAGACGAAAAACTCGGGAGAATTTATGTAATTGGTCCTGCAGTAGATCTGCATGAAGATGCGCAGACTGAACCAGCGGAAGAAGACGAATATACTAGAAAGCTTAGAAGTGTAGTAAGAACTGTGCGTAGCAGGCTTCAGGAGTTAGGTTTGCCCCATGTCTCAGACCTTTTGTGGACTGAAGATGACATGATGGAGGTTTTTTCCTCAATGGAGATTAAACCAGGCGAGAAAGTTCTTGAAATTGGACCTATGCACGGTGTTGTGAGCATAGTTGCAGCTATGATGGGGGGCAATGTAACCGCTATTGAACATCCGGATAGTATTCAGGTACTTAATAAATTGTTCAACATTGAAAAAGTGGTTGATGTGTTTATAAAAGATATTAAATCTGCTGGCGGCAGATTTACACTTATAAAACAGGATGTTGTCTCCCCTGCTTTTATTGAACGTTTTACAGAGAAAAATAAAGGATTGTTTGATCATGTAATTGCAACTGACGTGCTTCGGCCGGACCAAAAATATCTTGAAATGGAATTAGCACAGCATCGTCCAAATTTTCCTGATGAAGCTTTTGAAAAACTGAAAAAAGGTTTTGGGATATGGAAGCCAGACGAGGTTAAGCGTGTTGTAAAACTAATGGTAGATGTAAAAAATGGCAAGGGTTCTTTCTATATTTCACATATTGAAACTCTTCCTGAAGAGAGAAGAGATGTGACCGAGCTTGATGCTGCAATTGAACAAAGTTTTTCATTTGAGCTTCAAAGGAAAAAGCAGGTAGCCGTACCCTATTCTAACTTCAAAAAAGGATATGTATACAATATTGGTCAATCTGAAGAACAGCTTTATAGGGAAAAGCTGCAAGGAGTAGTAAGGAAAGTCAGAGAATATATTGACAAGAACAGTTCTGATCATGCTGTTGCGATTTACAATATCTGGTCAGAGGAAAAGATGATTGATACTTTTATGAAACTTAATATTCATCCCGGAGAAACTGTACTTGAGATCGGGCCTGTAATGGATATGACAGGTATTATTGCGGCGATGATGGGAGCAGACGTTACTGTACTTGAACATCCGGATATTGTTGAAGTGTCCAGAACACCGGGTATGGAAATGTATGAGGATTTGATTCAGGAATTCAGGAATGAAATAGAGAGTGCTGAAGGGAAGATTAATTATCATTCTGGTAATGTTACTGATGAAGGATTTATCAAGGAGTTTTCAAAAAAGCATAACGATGCTTTTGACTATGTAATTGCAACTGATGTTTTAAGACTCAAATACGACGAATTTGGATTTATTCTTGTTGATTCAAAGGAAAGAGCCAGTAAAAGAGATATAGCAAGAAAGACATTGCCGTTGATTGGAATTATTGAACCGGAAGAACTGCAAAGAGCAGTTGATTTTATATTAAATGTAAAACGTCCTTCCGGAGGAGCCGTGTTTGTTTCTTTTACTGAAAACCACGATGACCCATTGGCTGAATTGCCTCTTCTTTTGGAAGGATTTTCAAATAGTTCTAAGATGAAAATCAAAGAAAAGGTTATGGCAGCAACACCAAAAACAGATAGAGAAATAGGCTTTATTTACAGGGTTTCTTCAAAAGCGCAGCCAATGGCAGCCTGGCTTGGAAAAGCTTTGAATAAATTTGCGTCAGGCATGACATTTGCTGATATTAGTAATGAAATGACACGGTTTTCTAATCCGGATGCACTGAATTTGCTTTCTACCAGGATAAATACAGTAAAAGTAAGGGAAGCCTTAGGTTTATCAGCTGAAGATGCTTATGCATTAGGGGAGCTTCTGCGGTATCAATTAATGAATATGCATTTCAACGGCGCGGAGTTGTCAAAAGTTGTTGGAGGTTTCAATCATGACAAGTTTGCTTTCCCGGCAATTTTGAGTATGTACATTGATTCTTTAATGGGTGCTTCAGAAAAAACATCAGGTACTCCCGGAACCCACATAGCTCAGGGCTATACACCGGAAGAGCTTGATGCAAAGAAAGCCGAAATTAAAGCAAAAGAAAATACAAAAAGAGATGCCCAGGCGATTGCATTAGAAGAAGCGCATGCTGATTTATTAACAGATGAAGGAATTACGTATAACATTATTATGTTTGATGCCGAGATTGAATCTCCGAAAAAGTTCGTCCTTAACTGGAAGGATCAGGCAGAGAAAACTATTTATCTTTCACGCCAGTCAGTAGCTGCTGCAATTCGTGCTGGTCCTGCAGCACTACGAGAACTTATATGGCACGAAGTACACTGCGACGAATCAGTCTGGGGGCATTATTTTGCTATCGTTGCGCAGCAGCATGATCCGCGCTTTAAAGATAATTATCCTGAAGGTACACCTGAAATGCAGGTTGATTTTCCAGGTAATATAGTGCCCGAAATTTTGTTGGACGTAATTCCGCATAATATTTTGCCGGATGGTAATATCCGTATTAAATACAAGGTTATGACTGAACCTGGAAATCCAGATCAACCGCTTTTTGACGAATCTATGGCAGATGCGTCAGGGAATCCTGTCCCACGTCCATTTAAGGGAATGCTGCAGCCAGCTCTTTCTCGAACCATTCGCATGGGAAGCTTCTTTAATTTTGCACGAACCTACTCATCTCTGGATGGAACTCATTTTGATTATCCCCCGTTTTTAATTTCAAACGAGCAGTACGGTCCGTTTTTGAAGATTTTAGGAGATAATTCTGAAAAAGGAGGAATTTTTGCAGGTGTCAGTTTTGAACAAAATATGAGTTATATACTTGCCCAGAAACCCGAGCTTGCAGTTATTACTGACCGAAATCGGACGGTATCTGAGGTTTTTCTGCCGGTTGTTTCTGAACTTGCCTGTGCTTCTTCCAGTCGATTAATGTTCCTTGCAGTGCTGTTCGGCAAGAAGTTTGATCCTGAAGTTGAATCTGAATCAGAAGAATGGTCTTTTGAAAAGATTCTTGATTATCTTGACAGTCAGGAGAATTATGAAAATCCGATGATTGCAGATATTATTGAAAGCTTCCCTGCAGAATTAAAAGAAACAGCTTATAAGTTCTGGGTTCACAACAACCGGTTTGGTATGCCTGGAATTCGAATTAGTGAAGGTGGTATTGATTCACCTTTTTCAATTGCAACGTACCGAAAATTTATTGCCAGAATAGCTACAGGCCTTGATTCTTCCCTCCACTGGCTTGGAAATGAGGAAAATTTCCAGAAAATTCAGACATATTTCAGAAACGGCAAAATTGTCGGAATTTCAGGGGACTGGGGATTAAGACTTGATACAAGCGTTTTACAACTGAGTCAGGATGCAGGTTTGCCACTAAACCTGGTGGCTTTTTCAAATATTACAGAGGATGTTCTTTATGTTAGGAACAAGGCCTTGGCAGGTGCAATAAGGCGTATCTGTCAAAGACAGGATCCCGTAGTTGCAAGTGTTGTCGGGAGAATGGGGCCGGTCTTTTTCCCAAAGGCTGTTGATTATGCAAGGTCCCTTGAAATAAGAAAAAGTGATGTCGAATGGGAGTTAATGGATAATGCTCTTTATCTTTTGATCCTTAACCAGTTAAATGTTGCGAAAGAAGCCGGAGGTGTTTTTGACATTGCTTATCTGCTTTCAATGGCTGAGGCAGCTGATCCTGAATTTAGACTGTGGCTAAGTGACTTTACAAAGAGTGTTTACGAAAGGCAGGAATCATCTATTGGACGAAGAAGTTATGATTCAGATATCAGGAACCTCTTAGAGGCACTTGTCGTTGTTGATAAAACTTCTGAAAGGCAAGAGCAGATAGTACAAGCTGTTTTAGCTGAATTAATCGATGAAACCAGCATTACAGATGCGATCGCTAGAGCTGGGGCTCTTGTTGAAGATAAAGTTGCTAATGAAGATGCAGATATGGATGTTGGCGTTATCAATGAAATTCTCGTAGAAAGATTGAGACAAATATACAAGGCACAAAATGTGCCGGAATCGGTCAGAAAACTGGCTGATTCTATTGGACCTGTAGGTTCTGGTGAACAGGCGGATTCAGCATTGATTAACATGGACTTAATGAATGAGACTGTAAGGCAATTGAAGGGAGAAGTTATTGCCGTTTCTGAACTGGATGAAGATCTTGCAAATCAGCTTTCTTCAAGAGGTAATGTTAAATACATATTCATCGATGGTTTGCAGAATACGATTTTTGTTAATGAATTATCTGAATTGCTGGCTTTTATTATTGAAAGAAATCCCGGCGACGGTGTGCATACAATCGGGTCTCTGGTTTTACACAGAACAGGTGAAGTGATACATGTTCGAAAAGGAGAACTTTCTTCAGCAGAAAGATTGCATGGAGAAAGCCTTGCAGGTCTGCATAGAGCTGTTCGTTCAGATTTTGAGATGAATAACGGAAATATTGAATTGTCAGCACAGCTTCTTGAGTATCCTGATGCTGCTTATCTGGAGGGTGTCTTTCACAGACTGCAGTCCGCCAGAAGTTCAATGAATATCGGATTTGCCGTTTATGGTGAACTGGATTCAGTTAGGGATCGCCTTGCTGAACAGAGCGCAGATGAAGATAGGGACAAAGTTCTTTCTGCTTTTGATAAGGTAGTCAGCCTTTTGCAGGACATGCCGCTTATTGAGGGTGCTCCTGTAGTTCCTGTCCTACTTGAAAATGAAAGGCCGGGAGTTTCAGCTATTCGTCTTTCTGCTCCTGATTTAGCTATGGCGGATAATCTTCCGAAAACTAATCAGGCAATATTTTTAGCAAAGAATATTTCTCTTGCAGGCGGTATCCAAGATATTAGTGAAGACAGCAGGATTGCTAATATGATTAGAGAGTTCTACCGGACAGCCGAAGGTAAGCAGATAGCTGAGGATATGCCACTTGAAGAGGTGTTAAAAGATCCGCTTGGACCGGTGCAAATCCACGCTATGAAAAATATCGATAGTTATATCCGGTCTCTTGAAGCAATTGAACGAGCTGCATAGTTTTGTGTGTCTCTTTTCATGTGATGTTGCTTGTTTATCGTTACTTCGCGTGTTAATTCTTAAAATCGTCATGGCTTTTAATGTAATTAATGCAGTATGATTTAAAGGAAAATAAGATTATACAATATTAAAGTAACAAAGGTGTAATATGATTGTTTCAGCAATACAGGTTAATTCCGGAGACAATATTAAGCAGAACTGGAACACTGCAAGTAAATTGGTAAGACAGGCTGCTGAGTCTGGAGCAAAATTTGTAGCTTTGCCGGAGAATTTTCTTTATATAGGTCAGGATAACAGTATTGAATTTGATGTTTATGGAGAATGGAAAGAAAAACTTTCTTCACTTGCATCTGATTCAGGAATATACTTGGTTGCAGGAACTGTTCGTGAAAAAACAGACGTAAAATCAAAGTTCTATAACACCTGTCTTTTTTTTGGTCCAAATGGTGATTTGTTGTCAGTTTATCGTAAGATTCATTTGTTCGATGTGTCTTTACCTGATGGAAATGAATATAGTGAATCGTCGTATACGCTGGAAGGCGAAAACGAGGCAATTGCACGAACTCCTTTCGGAACGGTAGGATTTGCTATATGTTATGATTTGCGTTTTCCTGAATTATTCAGATGCCTCACGATAGACCATGGAGTATCTATTATTGTTCTTCCATCGGAATTTACTGCTTTAACAGGACCAGATCACTGGCTGCCGTTAATTAGAGCCAGGGCGATTGAAAATCAGGTATTTTTTATTGCTCCAAATCAATTTGGGGCAAAATTCGGGAAGCGTATTGGATATGGTCATAGTGTAATAGTTGATCCATGGGGAACTGTTATATCAGAGGCAGAAAATGAAGAGAGTATTATTTATGCGGAACTGGATATAAATCTTTTGAATCAGGTTCGGCAATCACTTCCCTGTCTGGACCATGCACGATTTCATAAAAAAATAAAAAAACGTTAAACCTTGGAGGATACAAGTGGCAAAAAGAAAAAAAGTGGTTTGGGAACCGACAGTTAGTGAAAGCACTCGGGTAAGAGAGGCTGACGAAAAAATTTTAAAAACTGGAAAAGTTGAACTGGAAGAAATCATTAGACGAGCTTTTGATTTTTTCTGGGAACAGGCTAATCCCGAAAACGGTCAGATCAAAGACAGAAATGTTGTTGGCGGATTTGCCAGTATTTCAGCGCTTGGCTTTGGAATTCCTGTGCTTTGTATAGGTGTTGAACGTGGTTGGGTACAAAAAGATGAAGTTTATGACCGTATTATAAGAGTCTTAAAGTTCATGAGAGATAAGGCAAAAAATGTTAACGGGTTTTATTACCATTTTCTGGATCTTGAAACAGGAGTCCGTGTCAGTAAAGGCTGTGAACTTTCATCTATCGACACTTCTTTATTTGTCGGAGGAGCTCTTTTTGCCGGTCAATATTTTAAAGGTACTGAGATTGAGGATCTATCAGATCAGTTTGAGAAAGCTGTTAACTGGAAATGGATGATGAACCGTGGGCGTACGCTTTCCATGGGGTGGTTCCCTGAAAGAGGATTTATCTCTCATCGCTGGAAAGAGTTTTCAGAACATTTAATGATGTATCTTATGGCTATTGGAACCGACTCTTATCCGATAAAACCAACTGCCTGGGATTGGATTCACCGTCCTGAAAAAACGGCTTATGGGAATAATTATGTATATTGTTATACAGAAAGTTTGTTTGTTTATTTGCTTTCGCAAGCCTGGGTGGATTTCCGCGACAGAAAAGACAGCTATATGAATTATTGGGAAAATTCAAAAAAAGCTGCTTTTGCTTCCAGGCAGTTTGTTGCTGAAAGAGCAGACAAACATAAAGGTTATGAGCAGGATGTATGGGGCCTTTCTGAGTGTGACGGACCGACAGGCTACCGCCATTTTGGTGCTATGCGTTGGCGTCAGAACGGTACACTTGCACCTTATTCCATGGTGACATCGTATCCCTTGTTGCCTGATTTGGTTGAAAAAGGGATTCAGACGATGATTCAAAGGCATGGAAGCAGAATTTGGGGTAGATACGGTTTTGTAAGTGGTTTTAACGCTGAAAAAAACTGGTTCAGCAAAGAGTTTATTGGAATTCACCTTGGTTTAACTGCATTTATGCTTGAAAATCATCTTTCCGGTTTTATATGGAAATATTTTAATAATATTGATTGTATTAAAAAAGGAATGGAAAGAGTTGGATTAAAGCCTGAATAACGGCATTTTTATTATTAAAAAAGATTTGAAAGTGTTTTTTGAATTGTTTTATATGGTTTTTTAATTGAATGAAAACTGTCAGATGTGTATGATCTAACAATTTAACGGCTTGTAAATTTTAGAATTATTATTATAAAAAGGAGATAGTTAATGAAGGCAGTTATTGATGCGGATCTTTGTATTGGATGTGAATTATGCGTAAATACATGCCCTGAAGTATTCGAAATGGATGGCGATAAGGCAAAGGTTATTGTGGCTGAGGTTCCTGCTGATGCTGAAGAAAGCTGCAAGAGCTCAATAGAAGATTGTCCTGTAGACGCTATTGTTGCTGAGTAAATTTGGCAACAGGTCGTCAATTATAAAATCTATTAAAGGATCTGAACGGTGAAAGCCCGCTCAGATCCTTTTCTTTTTTGTTTTCATGGATTTAGCTGGTAATCCGAAAAAAAGTTTTCTGCTACAGCCCGGATTACTTAGAATCCGGACTTCGGAAAAATGGCTGGATACACACTATTGGAAAACTTTGAGAAACATTGTGCTTATTGTTGAATAGGGAAGAGGATAAGTGTTTTTTAGGAATTTTCAATCAATTTAAGAATTCTGTCTGCTCTTTTCCTCGCTTCTTCCAGCTCTTTTATAATTAGCTTTTCCTTGGTTGTAAGCGATAGCTGTCCGCCAACTCCTCTTCTGGCGCTTTGTGGCAGTTCAGCTAAATAGCGGGAAAGTTCCTGTATTGTTTTTTCTGTTTGTCCCAGGACTTCATTGAGGTTTTTTGTTGGAACATTCTTTTCATGAACAATTACAGAGCGTTTTTGTGGTGCAACGGATTTTGTTTTCTTCTTCCCGACGAGAATGGACGAAACAGTATTTTTTTTAGCCATTAGAGTTCTCCTGTTTAAATGTGCAATGCAATAGATTAAAACTTTAAACACTGAATTTGCAATAGAAAACGCGGCGCGTATATAACATAGTCCTTTTTCTGTTTGTATTAGATTCTTTAATTGATTTCTAATGAGCAATTTCTTATCATTCATTCTGGAAAAATGATGTGTCTTGAAGAATTTTTGGTCCGAGAATTAGGAGTTATTTTTTGAAAGAATTTGATAAATATAGAAAAAAAGGGGCGTATCATTGGGATGTTTCTTATGAACAGAACAAAAGTTATCGGGATCGTGTGGATTTGATAGTTAATTTGTTCAGCAAGATTTCAGATAAAGATCAAGGCAAACTGATAGATGTTGGTTGTGGAGATGGACTTATAAGCTATAAATTGAGCAAAGCAGGGTTTTCGGTTGTTGGCATTGATTATGATTCTACTGCCATAAATTTGGCTATTGATAGATGTGCAGATGCTGAAACAATCGAGTTTGTTAATGCGGATGCTTTCAGTCTGGATGGTAAATACGAATATCTGCTTGCCAGCGATATTATTGAGCACATTGAAAATCCGGAAGTCCTGACTAGCTTGATCAAGAGATTCGATCCTAAGTTCTTTGTCATAACAACGCCTATCAATAAAGATAGTGGTTTGTGGGATCCGGATTATCATTGCTTTGAATGGTCCAGGGATGAATTTCAGAAGTTTATCAAGGCGCAATTTTCAGATACTGATTATAAACATGAGTTTCTTGACGTTGATTATTCTTGCCAATGTGTTTGTGTAACGAAACGCTGTAGTTTTTGGCTGAGAACTTTAGTAAAGAGAATGTTGCATTTTATAAAAGTTACATGAGTATTGTCGGAGGAGCAGGTAAAGGCTTTATAAACTTTTTCATCGTTTAATATTTATAGGAATTTATGAAAAAAAGAATTGCCGAAAAATACAGAAAATGGAAATTAATGAGAAACTTATCTCTAACTAAGATCTCTTTCTTCTTGTTCCTATTGAATAACGCTATGCTCTTTCTTGCAAAAAAGCGGTATCAGCAGAACCAATTTAAAGCAAAAAGAAGATTTCTTTCTGTGGCTATAGAAACATATGGGGGCTGCAATAGAAAATGCAGCTTTTGCTTTAATAATGACAGGTTCCCGAAAAGAGAAGCAGGTGTGCTGGAATGGGATTCATACAAAAAGGTTATTGACGAGTTAGCATCCATCAAGTTTGCAGGCAGAATATCTCCGCATTTTTACGGAGAACCACTTCTTGATGAACGAATAATAGAATTTGTTAAATATGCTAGAAAAAAGTGTAAGCATGCTTCTATTACATTCAGCACAAACGGGGACTTCCTGACAGAATACATTCTTAGAGAATTAATAATAAGCGGAGTGGACAGGCTTAATGTTTCGGATTATGAAGAAACTAAACAATTAAGATTAAAAGAGCTGAAAGACAAGTATCCTTACTGGATAGATCTACGTGTCGGCGGCACTCCATCTTCCTATTCTAATAGAGCAGGAAAAATCTTTGAAAGAGAAAATAATATGCTTCACCACCCTTGTTTGCGCCCTTCTTCACAGTTAGTCATTAACTGGAAAGGAGAAGTATTGCTTTGCTGTAACGATTTTTACGCTAAACATATTTTTGGCAATATCAGTGATCTCTCAATTTTTGATATTTGGAACTCTCCAGATTTTCAAAAAATAAGGACTAAATTACAAAAACACAACAGCAGGCAAGAATATGATTTTTGTAAAGGATGCGATATGCTCGGAAATCTCTGTTTTTAATATATTAGATTTATTCATTGCTCTCTCAAAAGCAATTTCTTATGATTTCGATTAGTTGTTGAGGTGGTCCTTAAAACGCAAGGAAATTGGATTGATGCAGAAATCAATATGTTGGAAAATAACTTATCCAATACGTGTCTTGCGAGATCTTTTTTTCCCTTCAGGTAAAACTAGATGTTCAGAAAATACAAATTCGGCACCGGATTTAGCCTTTGTTTCAATTATTGAAAAAGGGATCCTTGAAGAGCAAGGGTTGTTGTTATATAGAAGTATACGTAAATTTGGAGGTCGTTTTAGTAGTTGTCCAATTTATGCTTATTCACCTCGGCCAAATCTCGAAATTTCGAATGAAGCACGGCAGATAATGAAAGAGCTAGGAGTAATCCATGTTGAAAAACATTTAAGCCAGTGTATTGATTACTATCCTCAGGCAAATAGAGCTTTTGTTATGGCTGACTTAGAGCGTCGTTTAGATAATAAGTTTTTAGTGATAGTGGATAATGATACCGTTTTTGTTGATGAACCGGCTCAGCTTGAGTTGAAGGATGGGGTTGATGTTGCTGCGTGTCCGGTTGATGTGAAGGGGATTTGTACAACGGGTTTGGATGATGAAAGTGATTGGTATTGGCAGGAACTTTGCACTCTTTGTAATGTGGATTATAACCTTATCCCTTTCCACGAGACTAGTGTAGACAGAACAAGAATAAAGGCTTGTTATAACGGAGGGCTAATTGTGTTCAGGCGCAATAAAGGTATTTGTAATTTGTGGGAAAAATTTATGGTTTTGGCGCTTGGCAAGAACTTGTTCCCCCGTAAAAATATTTCTTCAATTAAGACAGGTACTGGTGTATTGGACAGTAAAGGAGCGCAGGCTTTTAATACAGCGCAGACAACGCTGGCTCTAGCAATTTGGTTCTCAACTCAGGAAGTGAAGCTTCTTGAGCTAGGATATAATTATCCTTTACATTTATATAATAGTTTAACACAAGAATATATTGATATGGTTAAAGAACGTCTTGTGCATATTCATTATCACTGGTTGTTTGAAGCGAATTATTTAGAAAACAATGTTCTTTTTGATCATGATTTTGGGTTAAAACCAGAAATAACTAGTTGGCTTAGATCAATAACGCCACTTAGAGCTTAAGGTGTGATTAGGATGAAAATAAATTCTATCGCTGATATGGAATCTGCAAATAATGGTTCAGTTACGTTAATAGTGCCTGCTCATGTTGCGAAGGCCAAATTTGCCGGGAATTGGAAAGATTGCAATGGTTTTCGGTTCAGGTTGGAGTCTCTTGGTCTAAATGTTGAGATTGTTGAAGTGGATATTCATGATCAAGAAAGTTGGCCCATCTCTCTTCCCCGGCAAAGGGTTTTTGTTTATTACACAAAATGGCCTGAATTAGTTAAATGGGCTTCAGAGAAAACTGGAAAAGACCAATGTATAATTGTGAGAGCTGTTAACGCTGAAGCTTATCAGTTATATCAAAGAGCATTTTATTCTCAAGACAGTTTTTCTGTTAAAAAAACAATAAAAGCGTTTAGCGCTGGGTTCGGTGCCTGGATTAGAGATATTAAGTCAGCTAGAAAAGCGAAATGTGTATTCACGATAAACGAATGCATCTTTTAAGCAGGAGCGATTCTTGGGGATCTTGGCTTTGGCGCAAAAACTACAGTAATTGACGGCCTGAATATGGGATGTCACGTCTTTGTGTCTACAGAAGTTTTTAAGCGGTTATGTTCTAAAGTCAGACAGTATTGTATTATTGTTGATGTAAGAAAACTTGAATCTATAAGAAAAAGTTTTGAGCTTCTTGAGATTTCGCCAGACCCTTCTGCAAAAAAAGTTAATCAGTATTTATTTAATCTGGGGCAGACTGCTGTCAGGAAAGCAGTGGTTTAACAATAATTTTATTATAAAAAAATGTCTTTGGTTAGATCCGTGGGTGAGCAGCTAATAATTAATTGTAAGGGATCAACCGAATCCTGAATTCAGAATCAAGGAGTGACATGAGATAGGGGGGCAGAAATTTTTACCTGGAATCGTTACCCTCTCATTCAGTTTTAAATAGGCTGTTATCTTTTTATTTTGCCGGAGTCTTTGATTATGCCTTTTTCCCAATTTTCACCATCCGGCAAGAATATAAATCTCCATAATTCATTGTTTTGTTAGAGCTATTCGGATTTATTAAACAGGTATTCTTCTTTTATATTATGTAAAGCTTTGAAAATCTTTTGTTTTACATTAGGTGAAAACTGTTTTAAATCAATCAAGATATTTTCGACAACCTTTCTGTATGAATTGTCTGCCAGTGGACAGTTGAATGATAAATCCGGTATATTTGCATCTCGTGCAAACCTGTTTACAAGATTCTTTTCGGCGTATGCAAAAGGCCTGATCATAACAAGTTTACCTTTAAAGAGGTTGAGTTTTGGAGGCATTGTACTGATATTACTGTTAAAGAAAATATTCATGAGGAATGTCTGTACAATATCATCTTTGTGGTGACCCATTGCTAGCTTTTTACAACCAAGCTTATCGGCCTTTTCAAAAAGAGCCTTTCTTCTTTTCTTTGCACACCAGAAACAGCTTTGATCTCCGGGTTTTCGTCCTTTTTCACCTCCTGATAGATCTTCTGAAACTACTTCAAGAGGAATATCAAGCGATTGAATGTAAGCTTCAAGTTCCTCAAATTGCTTTTCAGAAAGTGTCCGGTCCTTCATTCGTACATGGATTGCAAAAAGATCATAGTGAATAGCTGCCCAGTTACGCCTCCAGGAAAGAATGGTAAGCAATCCCAAACTGTCTCTGCCTCCGGAAACTGCTACAGCAATTTTATCCCCGCTATCTATCATATTGTAATCATGTATGCTTCTGCCTGTAAGTGCATTGAGCCGCATTCCGGATGATGATAGGTCTTTTTTTCGGGTAAGATTCATTTATTACGTATCTCTAAATTATAATGATTTTATGTTAATAGTGATGACAACAAAACAAGAATAAACCAGGAATCTGTAATAGGAGAATGGAATTTATTAAAACCTACTGCAAAATCCGGGTTAAAGTTTATAAAGGATTATTATAAAAAACAATAAGGAAGCAGGAAAGTTTAGTGATTATTTTTGAATAAACAAAGAAAATATATTTAAATTGCTTGCTAATTTATTCTGACACGTAAATAAATCGATTGCAATGAGGACAGGTACTTATGGAGTTTTCTTTACGCATCAGGAAAAGTTTAGGTTTAGGGATAGAATTGTTACAGCCTTGACAAACACTATTTTCTACAGGCACTACAGCAATAATGAGTCCTTTTTTTCTTTTAAGAGTTTCATACCTGTTAAGGAAGTCCCCTTCCATTTCCATAGCAATTTTCTGACGTTTTTTCCGGAGAAGAAACAGGCGGTTGAATATAGAACATAATTCATCATTTTTTGCTTCAGATGTTTTGAAATTCATTAATTCTGATAAAACAGATCCGTCATTTTCTGTTTCCATTACGATTTCAATATCCAGGTTTTGAATATCGAGAAGTGTTTCCAAATCTCTTCTTTCAACTGTTTCCTGTTTCATCTGGTTCTCCTTTACCTGATTCATTAATGCCTTTCTCCCCTTTTTCATACGCAGGTTAGATGCCAACATGAAACAAAAAATCAATCATTTTGTAAATAACGGTATATCAAAGAATAAGGAAAAATGCAAAAAAATATTTTGGAAAAGTGAATTTGTTGTAAATAGCATTGAAATGCTACTCGTTTTGCAAAAAATATTTATAACTTCTGTAATTGCAAGTAGTTGTGATGGTATATTCAAAAAAAAGCCAATGTGTATCATAATGAAGCCATTTTTTTGCAAAAAAATGAAAATAATTCTTGACTCAAAAGTAGACTAGGCATAAAATGTGTCCCAAAGTGGGGAAAAGTGGTGGAAAGTGGGGGAAGGAGTTGCTGAAAAGTGTTTTACGGAGAATTTTGTCATTCAGTAGATGAAAAAGGCAGGCTGTTTATTCCTGCAAGATTTCGCTCTGTTAAAAAGGGAAAAGAAATAAGCAAGTTTTTTTTCACCCAGGGATTAGAGCGGTGTCTGTTTGCATATACTGAAGAAGAGTGGAATCTACTTCAGCAAAAGATTTCTACACAGTCGATGGCAAGACGTGACGTACGTGCTTTTAGCAGAATGCTTTTTTCACGTGCCGTAGATGCTGTTTGTGATAAACAGGGGCGGGTGAACATTCCTAGAGTTCTTCTTGAATATGCTGATTTGAAAAAGGAGGTTGTAATTGTAGGAGTCCTGACGCGATTTGAAATATGGTCAAAGGAATCCTGGAAAAAATATGTGGATGAATCTTCAAAGTCGTTCGAGGATATTGCTGAAAATCTTGTTGATTTAAACCCGTTGTAAGACAGAGCGAGACTGGAGGGTGTCATGCTTCCTTTCACAATTGATCGTGAAGAAAAAGCGATGCTTCTTGAAGAAAATCAGGGATTGCTGCATTCCTGTTTGAAAGAAAGCAGGTATTCGTTGATTACTCCAAGAAATAAGACAGACGCTGTTAATAAATCAAGTGAAGAGCATCCGGATTTGATAATGGGAAATCTTGACTGTAAAAAAATGGATGTTTTCACTGTTTGTGTGAATTTACGTAGTGATTTTCAGTTTAAACATGTGCCAATTATTGTTACAGGCGGAGAAAAGACCATGCAGGCACTAAAAACGGCTTTTCCCGGTGTTGTGGATGATTATTTAGAAGCGCCGTTTGATCAGGAAGAACTTTTGCTTAGGGTTGAAGGGGTTATGGCACGTACTCGTTCTTATCTGGAAGCAAATCCTCTAACACGTCTTCCTGGAAATGAGGCTATTCGAAGACAAATTGTAAACAGGATGTTGCACGGCAAAAGTTTTTCGTTAAGCTGGTTGGATATTGATCATTTTAAGGCTTTCAATGACAAGTATGGTTGGGAACGGGGCGATCAGATGCTTTCTATGTTGGCTTCAGCGGTCAGAGAAAGCATTAAAAGTGTTTCTGGAAATCAACATGCTTTTGCTGGTCACGTTGGAGGTGATGATTTTGTTCTGATTTCTGATTCTGAAATAAATAGTATGCTTTGTGAACGGATAATAGAATGTTTTGATAGAAGGGCGCTTGATCATTTCGACGCAATTGACAGAGAAAGAGGATTTATCCAAGTTAAAGACAGAGATGGAATTGTGAAAAGATTTCCACTTATGAAGCTTTCAATCGGAGTAGTAGAAGTAAGACCTGGCAAAGATTGCGATGTTGGGAAAATATTTAATTTGGCTGTAATGATGAAGAAAAAAGCGAAAGCTGTTAGAGGTAGCTGTTTTGAGATAGGTAGATTTGTCTAATAAATAATTATATGGAAAAAAAGGGGAATCCAATGAGGAGACACAGGCAGACGTTATTGGATCTCTTGAGTCTGAATGGTGAGATCAATAAGGGTATAGCTCACAGGGAAACATATAAGCTTGCAACAGTTCTTCACAGGAGTTCAGGTTCTGCACGGCACCGTCTTGAGTTGATGAATATAGGGGATGCTTTTGTGGAAAGATGGAAAAGATTTCGAGGCTTTCATTCTAACATGTTTAGAAATGAAAGCAGCCTGCTTTCTGATAAAACGTGAAAAATTATAAATACCGACATATATCAGTGCTTGGCAAGGAGATAGTGAGTGCATTAGTACACGAAAAATGCCGGCTTATAGTGGATTGTACCTTAGGAGGGGGGGGCCACTCAGAGTTGTTATTAAGTTCCCTTCCGGAAGAGGCCTGTTTAATTGGAATAGATCAGGATCCTGTTGCTTTAGACGCAGCCTCTGCTCGTTTGAGTGTTTTTGGCAGTAGATTTATTCCTCGATTAGCAAATTTTAGAGAAATTGATAAAGTTATTAAGGAAATAAATGAGGGGGCACCAGATAGCATCTTAATGGATTTGGGTTTATCTTCTGGCCAGTTAGATAATGAAATGCGGGGCTTTAGTTTTCAGAAAGATGGTCCATTAGATATGAGGATGAGTCCAAATACACGTAAAACGGCTTCTGATTTAGTGAACAGTTTGTCTCAAATAGAGTTAGAAGAGATTTTCCGTGATTATGGTGAGGAGCGGTATTCAAGGAGGATTGCAAGATCTATTTTAGAGGCTCGGTATAAAAAGCCAATTACGACCACCGGGGAATTGGTAAATTTGATTGTTGATTCAGTCTCCGGGAAAAGAGGTAAAATTCATCCGGCAACAAGGGTGTTTCAAGCCCTTCGTATAGCTGTAAATGATGAGATGGGTTCTTTGATTGAAGGACTTACTAAAGCGATATTTTCTTTGAATAAATGGGGTGTAATAGCGGTTATTAGCTACCATTCACTTGAAGATCGCATTGTAAAGAAAGAATTTATGAGATTATCAGGACGCTGTATTTGTCCTTCAGGTTTGCCATTATGTAAATGCGGCAGAGAATTATTATTAGAATTACGGTCAAAAAAACCGGTGCTTTCAACTGAGAATGAGATAAAAAGCAATCCGCGTGCAAGAAGCGCAAAATTGCGTGTTGCTATGCGAATTGCATAAGGATTAATTTAGGTGAATAGAAGAAATAAAAAAGCCAGAACAAAAAAAAGACTGGGCTCAAAGCTAAAGTTTTTTCTTAAAACGTTAGTTTTTACGGTAACAGGTGTATCCCTTGCTCTGTTTTATGTATGGCAATATGTACAAATGTCCCAAACTGGCTTTGGAATCAAAAGTAGAGAAAAGGAACTTATTGGTCTTCAAAAGGAGAACCAGGGCCTTGAATTACGTTTATCCAGATTGCTTATGCCCCCCAACATCCGTTCCAGAATAGTAAAATTGAATATTAATCTTCAGGAACCTGAAAGATGGCAGATTGTTCGCGTGGAAGAACAATCAATTCTTTTTGATGGTAATATAATGTTTTCAGGAGAGATTGCTGAAGAAGGAATATTTGGAAAAACACTTATTGGAGTATCTGCCGTAAGTGGATCACCTGAAACTATTGTGATGGAAGATGGGCAGTGAGTGGTGTCGGCGGTCGTCTTCGGTCTATATTTATTGCGCTGATTACTATCAGCGCATTTTCATTTCTTATGTGGAGACTTTATTGGCTTCAGGTCGAAAAGCATGATTTTTTTCTTGGAAAAGCAAAAAAACAGCACCATATATCTCAAAAGGTTTTTCCTCATCGGGGGAAAATACTAGATAGAAACGGACGAGATTTAGCAATTTCAGTTCCTGTTCAATCAATTTATGGTGTACCTGGAGAAGTGGATGATATAGATGAGACAGTCCAGGTTCTCTCAGAGCTTTTGAATCTTAAGCCGCAGCGAATTAGAGAGAGACTATTGCGCAAAAAGCACTTTGTGTGGATAAAAAGAAAGGTTTCTGAAGCTGCCTCTAACAAGATAAAGGAATTAAAATTATCAGGCATTCATCTTCTTGAGGAGATTAAACGTGAATATCCTGGTGGAGAACTGCTATGTCACTTATTGGGTTTTGTTAATATTGATAATGAAGGCCTTGAAGGCCTGGAATTGACATTTAATAAACAGTTAAGAGGAAAACCAGGTTGGAGAAAAAGTGAAAGGGACGCAACAGGACGTGAGATTCCTTTCTTGAGAATAGAAGATGTTCCTGCAAATGACGGTTCAGATATTGTTCTTACAATAGATATGGCAATACAAACTATAGCAGAAACTGAGCTAAACGAAGCAGTAATTAGCAGAAATGCAATAGGAGGATCTGTAATTGTACTGGATCCTGGGTCGGGTGAAGTTCTCGCGATGGCAAATATGCCAAAGTATAATACGAATAAACCAACTTCGGTACCGCAATCCCATAGACGTAATAGGGCAGTTACGGATATGTTTGAGCCAGGGTCTACATTTAAACCAATTTCAATTTCTATTGCATTAAATGAAAATATTATAAATCTGAACGATCGTTTCTATTGTGAGAACGGCGCTTTCAGGTATGCCGGACATACATTGCACGATTCTCATTCAAACAAGGTTTTGACCGTAAAAGAGATTATAGAACAATCCAGTAATATTGGTGCTGCAAAAATAGGCTTAAAAATGGGCAGAGAAAGGTTTTTTGCCGGTATTAAAGGATTTGGCTGTGGTGAAAAAACCGGGATTCAGTTGCCTGGTGAAATAAGAGGTGTTATACGGGAACCGTCAAAATGGTCAAAGTTATCCATAATATGCCTTCCTATGGGGCAGGAGATTTCAGTTACAGCGTTACAACTGATTTGTGCCTATGGTGCTCTTGCAAATGGAGGTATTCTTTATAAACCTTATGTGATTGATAAAATACGGGGTGACAAAGGAAATGTGATATGGGAGGCTCATCCACAGAGAGTTAGAAGGGTTATTTCTGAGAATGCTTCTTCAGAAATTACAAAGGCAATGAAAGGGGTCGTGAGTCTTCATGGTACGGCGTCAAGAGCAATTATTACAGGATATTCAGTGGCTGGAAAGACTGGAACTGCGCAAAAAGTAGCCATTGAAGGAGGCTATTCACATGAACTATATGTATCTTCGTTTATAGGTTATTTCCCAGCGGATAATCCCAGGTTAGTTATTGCTGTAGTGTTGGATGAACCTAAACCGGATTATTATGGTGGTGTAGTAGCTGCTCCTGTTTTTAAATCTATTGCAAAAAAAATACTGCATTACCTGGAAATACCTCCGGATATTGATGTTTCTGAATAAGATGTTTCTTTGCTTTATTTTTCTATTATTGGCGTTTGAATTTTTTTTTGAGTGCTGTTGACAAAATCGCAAAATTTCTTTATATAAATATGTGATAGGACCTTGTAATTATATGAAGCTTTTAGAACTCGCTAATCTTTTTAATGATGTAATGATTTCTGGTGATTCCAGTGTGGAAATATGTGGAATCTGTGCAGATTCACGCAAAGTTAAATCCGGTGACCTTTTTATGGCCAGATCCGGATTGAAAACAAATGGGGGCAGTTATGTCTATGATGCAATAGAAAAAGGTGCAGTTGCTTTTTTATCAGATGTATCATGCAGTTTGGCTGTCGGTGGAATTCCTTCAATAAAAGTTAAAGATCCTGTTGATGCTATTGCAAAGATAAGTAGTCATTTTTACGCGAGACCTTCTCAGAATCTTCTTATGATAGGTGTGACCGGAACAAACGGTAAAACAACAGTCTCATATTTTATACAGAATGTCCTGGAAAATTGTGGCTTTCGAACTGGTCTTTTGGGAACTTTAGAATATATAACTGGGAAACGCAAAATTGAGGCAGGAAGAACAACTCCTGATTCACCTGAACTTCAAGCTTATCTTGCAGAAATGTTGGATTCTGGTTTAAATTCTGCAGTTATGGAAGTGTCGTCGCATGCAGTTGTTCAAAGAAGAGTAATTGAGGTCGATTATGATGGAGCCGTTTTCACTAACTTATCTCGTGATCACTTGGATTTCCATGGAAGTATGGAAGCATATGCAAATGCAAAAATGGAATTATTCAGAAACATAAAATCTGACGGCTTAGCTGTTGTATGCGGTGAAGATGCTGTTTCAGAAAACATATTAGCTCAGATTTCTTGTAAAAAGCTGGTGTATGGATTCAATAGTAAATCAGATATACGCGCGGTTGAACTTTGTCCTGAACAGGATGGTATTGCTTTTCTTTTAAAGTGGTCTGGAAAAGAGCAAAGGATATTTATTCACATGACTGGAGCTCATAATGTTTTGAATGCATTAGCTGCCTTTTCTGTTTGTTGGGGATTGGGTATGCCTGCCGATAAGGTAATTGAAGGATTAGAAAAACCGATTAATATACCAGGACGTTTAGAAAAAGTTTATTCAGAAATGCCTTTTCAAGTTTGGATAGATTATGCACATACCCCGGATGCGCTTAGTGTTATTTTGCAATCAATTCGCAGCATAGCGCGTGGACGAGTTATTTTAGTTTTCGGTTGTGGCGGAGACAGAGACAGGGGAAAACGGCCATTAATGGGTAAGGCTGCAACTTTATTTGCGGATAAAGTTATTTTGACTTCTGACAATCCTAGAAGTGAAAATCCGGAAAGAATTGTAGAGGATATTTTATCCGGAATAGATATAAATAATAATGTTGTAGTTGAGATAAATAGAAGACGAGCTATTATAAAAGCAATTGATTATGCTCGGGCAGGCGATGAAGTGATTATTGCAGGTAAAGGCCATGAGACTGTTCAAATTCTTAGTGATCGCAGTATTCCTTTTTCAGATAGAGATATTGCGGCTCAGCATCTTTCA
>JAVCCS010000128.1 GCA_030765365.1 Candidatus Theseobacter exili | reverse complement strand
ACTGGAATATTAACCGATGGACTGCCGCTTGCGGCTTAGTTCAACCAGCGGATGCAGACCGACGTGCAAACAGCTTCGCTGCTTCCCCGCGGCTGATCCGCGCCGTTAGCATGTTAAAAGAGGAGATATAAAATGGCAAATTTATTCTGGAAGAAAGATAATAATACGAAAAGTCTTTTATCGACTCTTTTTAAAACAGAAGAAGAATTTGAAAAGGAAATTTTTAATACTCCTGAGATATTGGAAGATATATTTCTTTTAAAGCGACAGATAAGGGGAGGAAATAAATCTGGTATTCCTGACATTGTGGGTATTGATAATGATGGTAATGTATGTATTATTGAAATGAAAAATATTACGGTCGATGCTTTAATAATTCCACAAGTACTTCAATATGCATTTTGGGCTGAAACTAATCCAGATTCAATAAAATCTCTATGGTTAGAATGTGATAATAAACCAGATGATATATTAATAAGTTGGGATAACTTTCAGGTTAGAATTATCGTAATTGCTCCGGAAATACTAAGATCAACATTAGATATTGTTGAAAAAATAAATTATCCAGTTGATTTGATTGAAGTAAAAAGATGGGTAGAAGAAAATAACACTCTCTTTTTAGTAAATAAACTCGAAATAGATAAAAAACGGGTAAGTCCAAAACCTGTTTCTGGATTACAAGAATATGATGATGAGTTTTACAAAAAAGAGTATAACAAAAAAAGTGCTATTGAATTTTTAAAATATTCTCGTCATTTAGAGAAATTTATAAAGGATAAAGATTGGAATTTAGAGTTAAAGTATAATAAGTATTATTGTGGATATAAAGCCGGATTCTTTAACGCCTTTGGCATACAATGGGTTGGGACAAAGACCTTTGCTTTCTTTTTCAAACTGTCTGAAGATGAGGCGAAAAGTACAAATATTAAAATGACGAAGTATGAATCCCAATGGAAACAGGCTGTTTATTACATTGTCCCAGGAAAAACAAAAATTGAAGAATATGAAGCACTTTTTGAACTTGCATATAAGAAATTAACAGGAAATTAAATGCTAACCATAGCCTGGAGATAACTCGGTGAGCTGTTCGACAATTTTGAGATTTTCAGTTTCTCATAATGACTCTGGAAATTCAAAGATTATCACTCCGTATCACCTCGTACCTCAGACTTGTTCGTTAGCCCCGTAGAAAGGAATAAAATGCATTTCAATTTTTCAGATAAATCCGTCCTAATCACAGGCTCATCAAAAGGTATCGGTAGTGCCACCGCTGAACTCTTTGCACGGTATGGTGCAAGAGTCGCCATCCACTTTAATCAGGATAGACGCAAAGCAGAGAAAGTATTAAAAAACCTTAATGGTAATAATCATATTATCATTCAGGCAAATATTGCTGATTCAGAAGCTGCACAACGCTTGATTGATAAAACAATAAAAGAGTTTGGTAGGATCGATATTTTGATTAATAATGCAGGCATCTTTCAAGAGCATCCGATCTTTGATGTTACGTATGATGAATGGCAAGATGTATGGCAACGCACATTGTCAATCAATTTGCTTGGGCCAGCTAACATTACTTTTTGCGCTGTACAACATATGGTAAAAAGTGGTGGAGGAAAAATTATAAATATTTCGTCGCGAGGTGCATTCCGTGGCGAACCTACTGCACCTGCATATGGTGCAAGCAAAGCTGGACTGAATTCAATGAGTCAATCAATGGCAAAAGCACTCGCTCCGTTAAATATATTTGTATATGCTGTTGCACCAGGATTTGTTGAAACTGATATGGCCGCTCACCTTCTTGAGGGCCCTGAGGGAACGGCAATTCGACAGCAAAGCCCACTGGGACGTGTAGCAAAACCTGAAGAGGTAGCGCTGACAATTGCATTTCTTGCCTCAGAAGGATCGGAATATCTTATTGGTGGAATAATAGACGTTAATGGCGCTTCTTACTTGCGCTCATAGAATTACAAACACAGGCCTAACAAAATAATTGAACGGATGCTTAAAGCTGTGGCGCTTTTGAGGTTTTACCTTTAATGAAATTTATTAACATTCAAAATACTTACAGCTTCTAATTGTCACTGCTCATTATTAAGTTAGGCACGCACTTTTTGTTCCTTTAAATATCTTTCATACTTTAAAAAGAGAGGTTATCATGAAAAAATTGTATTCTTCTGTTTTGCTAGTTTTGGTTTTTATCGTTTGCCCTATGCTGGCTAAAGGAAAAATCGACATTAAAGATACCAAATTCCTCAATCAACCGGCTATCAGTAAAAATCACCTAGTATTTGTATATGCTGGTGATCTCTGGATTTCTGATATTGACGGGAATAATGTCAGACGTTTAACATCAGGTGAAGGCATTGAGTCTAATCCGGTTTTTTCACCGGACGGTAAACTGATCGCCTTTAGTGCCCAGTATGATGGCAACACAGATGTTTTTATTATTCCTGTGAAAGGCGGTGTTCCCAAACGTCTTATCTGGCATCCCGGTTCCGATAATGTATGTGGATTCACACCGGATGGTTCTGCTGTTCTTTTTAGTTCACCCCGTCATGTTTTCACCAGACGGTACACGCAACTTTTTACGGTATCGATTCAGGGTGGTTTGCCAATATCTTTAAAAATTCCCTATGCTTCTAGAGCAACCTACTCACCCGATGGAAAAAGATTGGCTTATAATCCTCTTTCCGAAAGGTTTCGCCAGTGGAAAAATTACCGTGGAGGAACCGTTTCTACAATATGGCTTTATACTTTTGGCGATCATTCAGTGGTAAAAATTCCACAACCGGAAGGCCGATGCAATGATGTTAATCCTATGTGGATTGGTGATAAGGTATTTTTTCTTTCTGATAGAAATGGAGAATTCAACCTGTTTCAATATGATATAAACTCTAAAAATATTGAACAACTTACAATCTTTGCTGATTTCCCTATTCTTAGTGCTTCTATTTTTGACAAGCAAATCGTTTTTGAGCAAGCAGGGCATCTTCATGTTTATGATATTTTAAATAATCAAAGTGAAAAATTAACAATTGGAGTCGCTGCTGATCTGCCAGAGCTGCGTGATCGTTATGTAAAGGGCCCTGATTATATTCGCAGTGCATCAATTTCTCCTTCCGGTGCCAGAGCTGTTTTTGATTTTCGTGGCGAAATTATCACTGTGCCGGCGGAAAAAGGTGATCCGCGCAACCTGACGAATACAACAGGTGTTCATGAACGATTTCCTGTTTGGGCTCCGGATGGTAAAACTATTGCTTATTTTTCAGATGAATCTGGAGAGTATTATCTTCATATCGAACAACAGGATGGAAAGGGTAAGGTAAAGAAGTTCAATATGGAAGGATCAGGT
>JAVCCS010000222.1 GCA_030765365.1 Candidatus Theseobacter exili | reverse complement strand
GTGCAAAAATACCTAAAAAAGTTAACTCACCTGCTTTAGGTTCTATAGTTGTAGATGCCAACACCGGCCAAATAGTTTCCGAAAACAATCCTGATATAAAATGTTATCCGGCCAGCCTGGTAAAACTCATGATGCTATTAATAATACAGGAAAAAATTGAAGAGGGGTCTTTAAACTTAACAGATACTGTTCGTGTCACTGCTGAAGCAGCCAGGATGGGAGGATCTCAAGTATATTTAGCCGAAAACGAAGAATTTACAATTGAAGACCTTTTGTATTCGCTTATTATCCAGTCAGCCAACGACTCAGCTGTAGCGCTGGCAATACATGTAACAGGATCAAAAAAGTCATTTTCGGAACTTATGCAGGGAAAAGCTCAGGAAATTGGCATGACAAACACAGAATTTCACTCCGTACATGGTCTTCCTCCTGATTTAGATCAAAAACCTGATATCAGCACACCTCGGGATTTAGCCATTTTAGCAATGACTATACTAAAACACCCGGAAGCTCTACGTTATACTTCAACAAAGATCAAAGGGTTCCGTAATGAATCATTTGAAATGAGAAGCCACAATAAACTTCTTGGCAGTTTCCCGGGTTGCAACGGCTTGAAAACCGGTTATTTCCGTGCCGGAGGATACTCCATTGTAGCCACTGCCGAGCGTGATGGATTGCGTTATATAGCTGTAGTAGCTGGATCAGAAGATAGAATAATTCGCGATGCAAAAGCAAAGGAACTTCTTTCTATGGCTTTTTCATCACATGCTTCTCAAAATAAATCATCTTCAGTATCACAAAGCCAAAGATCAAGTCAGTTTATTAAATTGGCAGAGGCCCCGCTTCAGGAAGAAAAGGATACTCCATCTCCAGACAAAAAACGCAAGGATGGCGGCTTTGAGAAAACAATGAAAAAGTTTTTTCTACTAATAGTTATAATTGGTCTGGCAAGCCTTTTTTACTGGTTTGGTAAAAACCAATCCTAAAAAAATAAATGAGTAACTAACAGGCTGTTGTGGTCAAGATCTTATCATTGTCAGAAGCATTTTAAATCTAGTCACAGCACGAACAGAGTGAGGTATGTTTGCCGGCATTATAACTAATTGACCTGATTCAGCTTTAATAACTTTACTACCGACCGTCAATGCCGCTTCACCATCTAAAATCTGAACAACAGCATCAAATGGTGCAGTATGCTCACTTAGGCCCTGCCCGGCATCAAAAGAAAACAATGTAAGGGTTCCAGTCTTTTTATCAAATAATGTTTTACTTACAACTGAACCGTTAGAATAAGCAATATCATCTTTTAAAGTAACTGTTATGGCTTCAGGTTTGATATTCTCGCTCACTGAAATTTCTCCCTTCCTTATCTATAATGTCTATATTGGATCTTGGATTTATTCATTTTTTGAATTTTTTCTTTTATAAACAGTTTTATCCAGGGCCTTGTAAAAGGAAGAACCATGGCAAAACCCAAAATATCTGTGAGCAGTCCCGGTGTGAGAAGCAAAATACCGCCGCATAAAATCATTACGCCGTCAATGAGAGAGTCTCCCGGCATTACGCCATTATTCATTTCATTACGAATACGGATCAATACCATGCTGCCCTGTGAACGGGCAAGAAAAGCCCCGAGAACTCCCGTTATTATAACCAGGCCCAGTGTCGGACCAACTCCAATATGCTGCCCTACTTCAATAAGAATAGCCAATTCAATAAGGGGAACTGCTGTAAAAGCAATTATCAGATATACTAACATAGGATTCAGTCTTTCTGAGGAAACCATTTATGTACTAAACATTTTATGCCTTCTTCGAAATCATCTACAAAAGTGTACATAACAGGCACAACTACAAGTGTTAATACCGTTGCAAATGCCAAACCAAAAATCACGGCAATTCCCATTGGACTCCAGAATTGGCTGTTTTCACTTCCTGTTATCCATTTTAGTCTGCGTACGTCAAAACCATATCCGGTTGTCAAAGGAATTAAACCGGCAATTGTTGTAATTGCTGTAAGCAGCACAGGTCTGAAACGGGTACGTCCAGCCTGTATTACTGCTTCAGTTCTTTCCATTCCCCGGTCACGAAGCTGATGAGTATAATCAATCAGCACAATTGCATTGTTTACCACAACACCGGCCAAACTGATAACTCCAATTCCTGTCATAATAATCCCAAAAGGTGTACCTGTAATCAACAGTCCTGCAAATACTCCAAAAAGGGAAAGAAAAACTGACGTCATAATAACAACAGGCATCGTTACAGAATTAAACTCAGAAACGAGTATTAAAAGAATCAACATCACAGCCAAAGCAAAAGCTTTCATCAAAAAGGCCTGATTTTTATCCTGCTCCTCCTTTTGGCCTGTCATTTCAAGAAAATATCCAGGAGGAAAGGAAACGGTTTTGAGCCTTTCCCTTACTTCTGCAAGCAAAACGTTGGCATTGAATCCTTCAGCATTATTTGCAGTTACAGAAACAGTTCTACGGTTGTTCTTGCGAGATACAGCGCCCCATCCGGCATCATGAACTACACGTGCCACATCGGATAGATATATTAACTGTTCATCCTTGTTATATACTCTCAGCTTAAGAATGTCTCCAAGGCTTTTTCTGTGTGATTCAGGCAACTTGACAGTAATATCATATTCCTCATTTCCCTCACGCAACGTACTGGCTTCAGTTCCATGAAGAGCGGTTCTTATCGTCATTGCTATAGATCTGGTATCCAAGCCCAGGCGCGCAGCTCTCTGACGGTCAATTAAAACCCGGAATTCAGGTCGTCCTGATTCATAATCATCGTCAAGATCAACAAGCCCCGGCACATCTTTAATTGCTCTTTTTACTTTTTCCGCAAGACGTCCGAGAACATCGTAATGGTCTCCTGATATTTCAACCATAACAGGAGAGTCCTGAGGAGGGCCCATCTCTTCTTTCCCAAGCTTGATAACTGCTCCAGGAATCTGCAAAGCATCTAATTCACTCCTAACCTCTTCTATCACTTCCACTGAAGGCCTTTTTCTGTCTTCAAAATCATAAAACTCAAACATCACACGGCTAAGATGTGGATTGCCTGCTCCCGCTCCCAAAAGAACCGCACTTACAGCATCACTTTGGCTTCCAACAGTAGTTATTACATATTTAATATCTTCTTTTTTCAGCAATACACCCTCTATAAGCCGTGTTGCCTCATTTGATACCTCAAGACTGGTTCCTTCTGCATATGTAACATCAACATACACTCTGCGCGGGTCAACCTCCGGAAAAAATTCAACACCCCGGCCAAACATACCGTATAAAACAAAAATTACAACAAGAAGCACAAAACAAAAAAACATTGTTATAAACCTGTGTTTAAGCGCCTTTGTTAGAACAGCCGAATAGAAGCGTATAATTGGTTTGTTCCTGTGATCTTCGAGCTCTCCTTTTTTGGACTTTTTTACACCCATAAACAAACTGCAGAATACCGGGTTAACTACAAAAGCAATAAACATTGATGAAAGAAGAACAACAATCACAGTTTTAGGGAGATAACTCATAAATTTTCCAATGATATCCGGCCAGAAAATCAAAGGGAAAAATGCTGCAACAGTAGTAGCCGTTGAAGCAATTACAGGCCAGCCGACCTCCTCAGTACCAAGAAAAGCTGCCCTGTCACGTCCAACGCCTTCCTGTCTGTGTCTATAAATATTCTCAACTATAACAATAGCATTATCTACCAGCATTCCAACCGCCAGAATCAGGCTGAAAAGGACCATCATATTTAAAGTAAATCCGCAAAGCTGAACAACAAGGATTGTCAGCAGCATACTGAAAGGTATTGACAAAGCAACAAAAAGAGAACTTCTGAATCCCATAAAAAACATCAAGACAGCAATAATTAGAACAACACCATTTAATACGCTGCTTTCCAGCTCTTCAATCATACTGCGAATGTCTTTGGATTCATCAAATGTCATAGTCAGGTGAATATTTCCCGGAAGTTTTGATCTTTCCAAAACAAGAATCTGTTTAATTTCGTCAATTATCCTTATTGCGTTTTCACCTGCACGTTTCCTGACGGTTATGGTAACACATGGTTTTCCCTGGAATCGTGCATATGTCGTTCTGTCTTTAAAATAGTCCTGTACTACTGCAATGTCCCGAACAAAAACTGGTTTTTCACCCCTTGATTTAACAACAATATCCTTAATTTCTTCAGGATTCTCAAATTCACCGGGGATACGCACAGTAAACTTTTTGGTTGTTACATCCACTGTACCACCTGGGATCGTCACATTTTCAGCCTGAATTGCCCAAATCACATCATTCATGGAAAGGTCATAAATTGCCAATCTATCAGGATCAATCAAAATCTGAATTTCTCTTTCAAGACTACCCGCAATATCAGCCTCAATAACACCATTTACAAGCTCAAATTTGTCCTCCAGGTCCTCAGCAATATCTTCCAGCTTAGCAACACTGACATCTCCGGTTAAAGTTACAATAGCAATAGGAAATTCTGACACATTGACTTCTGTCAACACCGGTTCCTCGACATCATCAGGAAGATCAGGTTTGGCAAGATCAACCTTTTCCCGAACTTTCTGAAAAGCCTGGTCCAGATTGAAATCCACTGTGAACTCGATTCTAATAATAGAAACACCTTCACCTGTTGTAGAATTCATCTCCTCGACACCTGAAAGTTCCTGCAGCTTTTTTTCAAGCGGAACAGTTACAAGCCTTTCCATATCCTGAGGTGCCACACCGGGATAAACAGTTGTAATAATAAATATCGGTATTGGTATGTCAGGCGCATTTTCTCTGGGTAATGTTAGATATGAATTAATGCCAATGATTATTAAAATAAACAATCCAAAGAAAACTGTAATTTTATGTCGTAGAGCAATTTCCGTAATCTTCAATTAGATTCCTCCTTTTTCATTGATCCACCGGAAACCACCTTAATTTTGTCTCCATCCAACAGGTTATGCTGTCCGCGAATAACAATCGAATCACCGGGACTCAAACCATCAAGAATCTCTACCTCATCCTGAACCATTGCACCGGTATTTACTTCTCTTTCTATTGCCACAGCATCCTTTACAAGAAAAACCCACTTTCTGCCTTCTTTCACAAGAACGGCCGATTGAGGAAGTACTATTATGCCATTCCTTGGTTTTTTTCTAAATGATACTGTTACTATCATTCCCGGCCTGAATATGTTATCAGGATTATTTATCAATATCTTCGCCGGAAATGTTTTGCTAACCTCTTCTGCCCCGAGAGCTACAAATGACACATCTCCTTTATAAACAACATCCGGCTGTGACATAATATGAACTGCAACTTTGTCTCCTTCTTTTATACCTGCCACATCCTTTTCAGGAACAGATACAATAACCTCTACCTCTTTTACGTCTACTATCCGTCCTACAATCTTTCCGGGAACAAGGATTTCGCCTACATCAAGATCCAAACGATCCAGTCTCCCATTAATAGGAGCATGGATAAGCCCCTTTTCATACTGGACTTTAACCGATTTATGATTTGCTTCTGCAACTTTGTGATCAGCTCTGTATTTGTCCATTTCTCCAGGGCTGATAAGTTTTTTTTCAAAAAGCTGCTTCTGTCTTTCGTAATTCAATTTTGCCAGTTCATACTGCGCTTCCGCCTGATTTAAAGCAGCTTCAAGTGTTTTTAGATTAACCTTGCCAAGAACCTGATCTTTCTTAACAGTTTGGCCCTCTTCAACACCAACCCATTCAACTGGTCCTCCAAGTTCACTGGCCAGCAGAATGTCTTCTGCCGCCTTTACTGAACCGCTCAAAGTCAATTCTTCGGTCAAAGTACGTGACTGTACGTCCAAAACCGCCACATTTGCAACAATCTCAGGAGCCTTTTCAGGTTCTTTAACCTGTTTACAACCCGAAAACATTGAAAATGCAAAGATCATTAAACAGACCACAACAAAATATTGTCTGTATATCTTCATATTAAAACTCCTTTTCTGTATCTTTTATTGCGTCGATTTCGATTGTTTTTCCTTAGGCCATTTCTTCCAGTCTTTTTCCGGTCCGCCAACAATCGAAATTAATACATCATTATTAATGGAGAGGAAAGAGAGCAGTTCCCCGGTCTCGTTCAGCAGGTTTAAATACAACCGTGTAAGATTGTGGCTATCAATGGTTGCTGACATTTTAGCTGAAATAAGAAAAGTATTGGCCTCAAGCACATTCATACTTGTGGCTAAACCGACTTTATACTGTTCCGTGACAAGTTCAAAATTTCTCTTAGCAAACTCTATTTGTTTATTATTTACCAGCAAACTCTTCCCGGTAGTTTCAATATCATTTAAAACCAGAAATATTGACCTTCTTGCCTGCTCCATCAATAATTGCAAATTTAGTTCGGCAGTTTCATACTGATTCTCATACTTCTTTATGGTTGTAAACCGGCTTCCACGCTCAAATATTGCCCAGTTAACAGAAAGTCCCGCCAGCCAGGTCTGATCTTCAGGTGAAAAGGCAGAAGTATTAAAATTATGGTCCCATTCAAAGAAGGCTGACATAGTTGGAGCAAATTCGGCTAAGGTTGCCTTTTTCAAGGCCCTGGCTGTCATCATTTGTGCTCTTGCTTCAAAAAGATCGGGACGCATCTTTTCAGCCTTTTCCAGAAGCTCACTGAATTCAAAGCTGCCCGATTTTCCCGGATCATCAGGAAAATCAGGAGTTACAGCATTAAAATCTCCTTTCCAGTGAATCAAAATACGCAATGATTCCTTTAAATCATCCCTGGTTGTCTGAGACTCTAATAAATTCAACTCTGCCTTACCGAGTTCATACTCTGCTTGTAAATATGCAGTTTCCGGCACTTCACCTACCTCATAACGGGCCTTTGACAGATCTCTGTGCTGGCGCAAATTTTCAACAGACTCTTTAAAAATAGATACACTGTCTTCTGCGGCAAGAATCATAAGATAAAGCTCTGAAACGTTAAACAACAGGTCTCCTAAAGCCTTTCTTAATTTTTCCTGCTCGCCAATCAGGTTGAAATTTGCAGCACGGATGAGAACAGGCACCCTGATTTGAATTAGAGGCATATCAGCATTAAGCTTCATCGAGGACGTGCTTCCAGGCTGAATTACTGCCTGCATCCCTTCAATCTCAAAAGCAATTTCATCTTTAAACCTGGTATAGTTAAAGGAACCGTTAATCTTTGGCCATAAGTTTGTATAGGCAGACTTAGTCATAATACGAGCATCCGTCACACCTTTTCCGGCCAGTTTTAAACCAGTGGCCCGCTCAACGGCACGCCGGCAGACTTCCTGATAGGTTAAAACCGTAACATCTTCAGATGCGCAAACCAGCCCGGCAGATAAAACAAATAATATTAACCAATATTTCACAATGCGATAATCCTTCATTATTACTGATTCAGTTCTCTCTTTTCCTTTAATACACATGCAATACTATGAAGAACCTCAAATCCTTCGAGCAGCTTTTTGTGCTGTTCCTTATCCTCTAAAACATCCAGCACATGTTCAAAATACTCATATCCTTTTCTTTTGACCTCCAGAAGAAACTGCTTTCCATTTTCAGATAAAGTCAAAACAACCTGCCTTCTGTCTTCTTTACTGGTTTTACGATCCAGAAAGCCGTGCTGTACAAGTTTTTCTACATTTTCACTAGCCCATCCCGGAGTAATGTTAAGAGTACGGGAAACCTCTGAAAGGCTGCAGCTTTCCTCTGTTTGAACAACCAGTAGTATATTTAACTGCACCAAAGGCAAATCCTGCTCATGACAATATCCCTGGTTAAGCCTATGAAATTCTTCCATAATTTTTGGGTGTAATTCAGCAAGTTTTTTTGCGATAGCTTCCATAATATAAGCCCTTATTCAAAAATTATTTTGTGCAACTAATAGTTTGTATTGCATAATATTATTTAACCATATATTATTTTGCAAGAAGTTTTTTTAGAATAAGATGTAAATTATTAATAATGAATGTTAAGGAATTTTTGTTTTCTATAAAAAAACAGCTGTTGTATTATACAGATATTCCTTTTTGGTTATAAATCGTATTTTATATTTAACTTTTTTGAAAAGAAGCATGTGACGTGATCAAGAAAATTGCATTTTGTTTTTTAGCGGGAAGTTTAATTTATTTTTCCTTCTCCTGTGCTTCTTTCAGACCTGACCGTACTGGCATCAGGGAAGGTTTTGTACCTGGAAGGTTCTCTAAAGAAAGTACTTATATAATTCCTTCAAATGGTTGGTGGCTGGATTTTAATAACAATGAATTGTCTTTATTAATTGAGCAGGCATTCAACGGGAATCTATCTCTTGTTGAAACAAGTGCGCGTCTTCAACAAGCTAAAGCACAAGCTGTTAAGGCTGGTGCCAGCTTGATCCCGGAGATTTCGATCGCAGCTGATACCCAAACTAACAAATCAAATTCTGAAGGCAGCAGTTTATTAGGTGGTTCAACTGTTAACGGAACATCATCAAAAGATTTTTCTCTAGGGTTGTCTGCAAGTTATGAACTTGATTTGTGGGGCCGTATAAGAGCACTTAGAAACTCTGCTGTTCAACAGGTAAAAGCATCTCAATTTGATCTTGAAACAGCTGAAATGACATTGTCTGCTGAGGTTGCAAATATCTGGCTTAAACTTTTAGAAAAAAAATCAGAACTTGTTTTACTTAATAAACAGCTCCAAACAAATAAAACGTTTCTTTCTCTTCTTGAGCTAAGATGGCGAAAATCTATGGCAGCAGCTTTAGATGTATTCCAGCAAAAGCAGATAGTAGCAGCAACTGAAGCATTACTTCCTCAAGCTGAATCCGAACTAATTGTACTAAAACATCAGCTTGCAGTGCTGCTGGGAAAAACTCCAACAACTGCTATAAACATTAAAAGTGAATCACTCCCTCAAATGCCTCCTTTTCCAGATCCGGGACTTCCCGCAAAAGTTTTAAATCAGCGTCCTGATGTACAAGCCTCGTATTTAAGACTTTTGGCAGCAGACTGGAATGTAGCTGCGGCAAAAGCAAATCGATTTCCGGCTCTACGGCTCTCAGGCAGTGCTTCATATGACTCTGAGAATTTTCAAAACATTTTTGACAACTGGTTTGCAGGTCTTGCCGCGTCGCTTACAGCACCTGTTTTAGATGGAAAGCGCAGAGCTTCAGAAGTTGATCTTGCAAAAGGAATTTCGCAAGAAAGACTGGCCCAGTTCAGGCAAATATTATTGAATGCTATAAAAGAAGTTGAAGATGCTCTAATACGTGAAGAAAAATACCTGGAATATTTGCAGGCACTTGAGAGAGAACTCCAGTATTCAAAAAGGGTCCTAACCGAGGCACAAACACGTTATAGAAAGGGAAGCAGTGATTACCTGCCGGTACTCACCGCACTTGGAACTATTCAGAAACTGGAAAGACAAGTGCTAAGTTCAAACCGTGCATTACTAAGCAACAGAATAAATCTGTACCGTGCCCTGGGCGGGACATGGATGCGTAAAGAATAATTTTTGTCAACAGATCGAGGTGTTTATATGAATAGTAATAATAAAATAGCTCAGGCAAATAATTCAGGAAGCTTATCAAGCCGCTTTGTATGGTTTGTCTTGCCGCCTGTTATAGTTTTATTAGGAATTGTTGTTGCCGTCTGGCTAGTTAAAACACGGCCACAACCCAAACGCCACATGCCAAAAGAACAGTCAACTTTAGTCAATACTGTTAACCTTGAAAAAACCAGCGAAAAGGTTATTCTTCATGCAAACGGAATAGTAGTTCCTTCAAGAGAAATTCTACTTCAGCCGCGTGTTAGCGGCACAATCATTGGTATTACGCCTCAATTTATCCCGGGTGGACGGTATAAAAAAGGAGAAGAGATTCTCCGCATTGATCCAACTGATTACAAGATTGCATTGGAAGCAAGAAAAGCAGATCTCGCTCGAGCCGAACAAGAGTATAAACTGGAACTTGGGAAACAGGATATTGCCAGCCACGAATGGAACCTTATGAAAGAGTCCGGCCTGACAACAGAACTTGATGAAGAACTGACATTACGAAAACCACATATCAAAACGGCTGAAGCAAATATGGATTCTGCTAAGGCTCTTCTGAGGCGTGCTAAACTGGATTTGGAACGAACAACCGTTTATGCACCTTTTGATTCAGTAATTCTTACTAAAAATACTGACTTGGGAGCGCAGGTTTCTTCACAAACTGTTCTGGCAAAACTGGCTGGAACTGATACATATTGGATAGAAGCTACTCTTCCAGTTAATCAACTTAGATGGCTAAACGATTTCATTGAGGGGAATGTGCCTAATCCTTCAGCTGCAATTTTGCCTGCAGGAGGTATAACTTCAAAAGCAAAGTGGAAAGGAAAATTAATTCAATACCGTCCTGACCTTGAAACTAAAGGACGGCTATCCCAACTGTTGATATCGGTAAATAATCCTATGAACAATGCATCTGAAGCGCCTTTGCTGCTCGGATCTTATGTAAAAACAGAAATTGAAGGCCCAGTTCTCAATGCTATTTTTGTTTTACCACGTTCTGCCTTAAGAAATGGGAATGAAGTGTGGCTCAACAAACAAAACCGACTGGAGATAGTACCGGTTAAAGTCCTATGGGAAGAACAAACCAGAGTTTTTATTCAGGATACTTTGAAAGAGAATCAGCAAATTATCGTTTCTGATATTGCAGCACCTATAGAAGGCATGCTGCTTCTTGATGAAAAGGAGTAAAAGTGTGACAGAAACAAGCGATTCGGCGCTATTTAAAGGTGCAATTGGATGGATGGCTAATAATCCTGTTGCTGCAAACCTTATAATGATAGTGCTTTTGTGCGGAGGATTAATAACTGCATATACTATCAAACAGGAAGTCTTTCCTGACTTTGAAATTGACTCAGTATCGGTTACGGTTCCTTATCCTGGAGCAAGTCCGGAGGAAGTGGAACAAGGGATTATACTGGTTATCGAAGAAGCTGTCCGAGGCCTGGATGGTGTTGATGAAATTAATTCAATAGCTGGAGAGGGAGTCGGTTCGGTTGTTATTGATCTGCTTTTAAGTGCAAACAGACAAAAAGTATATCAAGATATACAGCAGGAGGTTGACAGAATAACAACTTTCCCTGAAGAAACCGAAAAACCAAGAATTACACTTTTAAGCAGAAAACGCCGCGTCATTACTCTCGCAATTCATGGAAGTCTATCAGAAAATGTGTTGCGTGAAATGGCTGAACAAATACGTGACACTCTTCTTCAAAATAAAAATATTACTCAAATCGAATTATCCGGTATTAGATCCAAAGAAATAAGTATTTCAGTTTCGAAAAACAAACTCAGAAAATACGGACTTACTTTGGGAGAACTTGCGAATATAGTAAAACGAAATGCTTTGGAAATACCGGGAGGCGGCATAAAAACTGCTTCAGGCGAAATCTTAGTCAGGGTAAAAGACCGTCGCGATTACGGTAGTGAATTTGCACAGATACCAGTAATCAGCACTCCGGAAGGCACACAGGTTCTTCTGGGCGATATTGCCGAAATTGAAGATGGCTTTGAAGACAAGGATATTTATGCAGAGTATCAGGAAGAACCCGCAATAATGATGGACATTCATCGTGTAGGAAAACAGAC
>JAVCCS010000027.1 GCA_030765365.1 Candidatus Theseobacter exili | reverse complement strand
TTAGGATACTTTCTTCTGCACCAATAAATTTCCATAATTCCTCTGCAATATGCGGAGCAAACGGGGATATTAAAACAAGGACAGTACGTATAGCTCTTTGCAAAACAATATTATTACAGTCTTCCTTGTCCGAATGATAAATTTGATTAACAAGTTCCATTACTGCACTGATTGCAGTATTGAAATGATATGAATCTTCAATATCTTCAGTAACTTTTTTAATGGCCCAGTCAGTCTTCCTGTATAAATCCTTATCAATCCCGGAAAGGTCATTAAAAGATATTTCTTCACAAGAAACATTAGAAATTTTTCCAGGCGAAGAAACAACTTTTTTCCATAGTCTTTTAAGAAATCTGAAGGCTCCTTCAACTCCGTCATCGCTCCATTCAAGATCTTTTTCCGGAGGTGCAGCAAACAAACAGAACAATCTAACAGTATCGGTACCGTATTTTTCTAATAATTTATCAGGATCTACTACATTACCCTTTGATTTTGACATTTTCTCGCTGCGTCCTGTTGCAGGATTTTCTTTACAAACCATTCCCTGTGTGAGCAGCTTTTTAAATGGTTCATCCAGTTTAATCAAATCAAGGTCTCTAAGTACCTTTGTAAAAAATCTTGCGTAAAGCAAATGCATTACCGCATGTTCTATACCACCGATATATTGATCGACAGGAAGCCAGTAAGATACTTTCTCATAATTGACCGGTTCTTTCTCATCAGGACAGGCATACCGTAAAAAATACCAGGAAGACTCAACAAAAGTATCTAGCGTATCTGTGTCTCGTCTGGCGACTCCGCCACAACACGGACAAGAAATTTCAACAAATTCAGAAATATCTGCCAGAGGAGATCTGCCAATAACGGTTAACTTTTCAATTTCAGGCAAAACAACTGGTAAATCTTTCTCTTTCAGGGGAACCATTCCACATGTATCGCAATATACTACCGGTATTGGCGCACCCCAATATCGCTGACGAGAAATGCCCCAATCCTTAAGTTTAAAGTTAACAGTCCTTTTCCCAATTTTCTTCTCTTCAAGATATTCTGCAATTCTAATTTTTGCAGTTTCATTATCCAATCCTGAAAAGGTCCCTGAATTAACCATAGTTCCATGCCCTTCATGAGCACATTCCATAGATGATGGTTCAAGGATTTCACCATCAGGCTGAATAACTACAACAAGTTCCAGGTTGTATTTTGATGCAAACTCAAAATCACGCTGGTCATGCGTTGGAACAGCCATTACGGCTCCTGTGCCATATTCCATAAGCACAAAATTAGCCACATAAACAGGCATTTTCCTACCATTTAATGGATTAGAAGCATAAGCTCCAGTAAAAACTCCTTCTTTTTCAATGTCTTCGGAAGTTCTTGCAATTCTGTCTTCCCTCAATATTCTTTTAACAAACTCATTGACTTCATCATATCGTCCATTAGAGGACGCCAGTTCAAGACATAAAGGATGCTCTGGTGCCAGACTAATAAACGTAGCTCCGAATAATGTATCCTGGCGGGTTGTAAAAACACGTATAAACTTCCCCTCTTCTCTCTCAACAGGAAAATCCAGTTCAACACCTTCTGATCTGCCTATCCAGTTTTTCTGCATTGAAAGAACCCGATCAGGCCATCCTCCCTGCAAGGTTTTTATATCATCAAGGAGTTCCTGAGCATAATTGGTTATTCGAAAAAACCATCCATTCATTTCTTTAAAAACCACTTCAGAATCGCAACGCCAGCAGCTGCCCGTTTCCACCTGCTCATTTGCTAAAACTGTTTCACATTCCGGACACCAGTTAACCAGTGATTTTTTTCTATAGACAAGATTTTTATCAAGCATTTTAAGAAACAACTTCTGTTCTAAAGAGTAATATTGCAAATCACAAGTAGCAAATTCCCTCGTCCAGTCATAACTTAACCCCAATTTCTTCAATTGCACCCTCATACTAGAAATATTCTCATATGTCCACTTTGACGGCTCAATTCCATGCTTTATAGCAGCGTTTTCTGCAGGAAGACCAAAAGCGTCCCAACCCATTGGATGTAAAACATTAAATCCTCTTAGAATTTTATATCTGGCGATTACATCTCCAATCACATAATTACGGACATGTCCCATATGTATTCTTCCAGACGGATAAGGAAACATCTCAAGGCAATAGAATTTTTCTTTTTCACTCTGATCCTTTGCCAGGAAAAAACCCTCTTTATCCCAAATATCCTGCCATTGTTTCTCAATTTTCTGAAAATCGTATATTTTGTCTATTTGATCACTCACAAAATCTTTCCTTTTCACGCCCTGTTTTGGCTTTTTCTTTCATCCAATCCATAAAAACATCAACGACATCCGGATGGAATTGAGATCCTTCGTTGTTTTTTATTTGACGAACAGCATCCTCAACATCCATGGCCTTTCTATAAGGTCTATTAGAAGTCATTGCATCGAATGCGTCAGCAATCGCTATTATACTAGCTTCAAGAGGAACTTCACTGCTTTTTTTACCATAATATCCAGTGCCGTCAATCCTTTCATGATGATATTTAATAATTTTTCTTATCGGCTGTAAAAATTCAATATCCTGTATAATCCTTTCACCAATTCGTGTATGCTTTTTTATTTCCACATATTCCTTTTCTGAAAGGGATCTAGGATGATTGATTATCTGGTCTTTAACTCCTATTTTACCGATATCATGAAGTAAACCTGCATAATGCAGACGTTCAATCTGTTCCTTGTTTAATTCCATCTTTTTGCCTATTTCCTTAGAATAAAAGGTTACTCTTTCAGAATGCCCCTGAGTATATTCGTCCTTAGCTTCCATAGCCATTGCCAAAGCTCCAATTGTTTCCAGAAAACCCTGTCGTAATTTCTCCAAAAGCAAAGAATTATGTAATGTAATGACTACACCTTGCTGAAGCCGGGTCAAAAAAGTAATATCATCTCTGTCAAAAGGTTTGCCGTCTTTATTTCTGCTCAAACATAGAATAGCCATTAATTCCTTTTTGTAAGATAATGGGATCAATGTATGTATATTGTGTATTTTCATGAAGGGTGACCCTTCCACCCAGGCATCACCACATTCTCCGTTGGATTTCAGCCAATCTTCATCAATAATTTTCCCTTTTATTCTCAATAATTCACTCAGAGGGCTATGACCTCTAAGAAATATTCTTTCTCCTTTAAAAGTACCTTCAAACCTTCTTAGCTTTTTACTATAAATCAATATTCCCGCACTATTTGCACAAACTCCTTTTTTAACAACCTCCACTATTCTCTTCGACAGACTGGCAATATCCCTGAACTCCACAAGATACTCGAGAAATTCGTGCAACAGTTTGTCTCTAATGAACTTTTTTCTCTGAAAAAACATATCGATCATCGGCTGAATTTTATTTGAGAAAAAAAGGTAGTAGAAAAAAAACAACGTGAACTGCACTAAAAGAATTGAAAAAAACTGTAAAGGCGTAAGGTCCAACATCCATTTAAGCATCTTTGTACTTGAAAAAGTAATAAATAACGGAAGAACAAATAGTGAAGAAGTTAATATCCAAAGACCTGTTTTTAAAAGAATAGACTCAAATCCAAACAATTCGTATTTAAGAACAGCATATGCTATACACCACCCGAAAAGACAAATAAAAACGAATCCGAATGGAAAAACGTTAATATTAAAACTGGGCAACCAGTTCATAAGTGCAGGTAAAGCAAGAAAACATCCGGATATCACATAACCTATTTCCCTTTTTCTTGATGCAATTTTTGTCCTTCGATAAATTGATATTTGCTGGAATAAACAAATGAACAGCATAACGCTCACAAAAGTAATAAAGGCAATAGAATGACTTCCCATATGTACCGAAAAGCCCCATTCATATTTTTGCAAACTGGCTATTCTGTCTGGCCCAATGATAAGCTGATAAAGAAAAATTAAAGAAATAAAATATGAAGCTATAACGAAAAGCTTCTCTTTGTGAATGCGATCTAACAAGCACGATGTAAAGAAATAAATTGATGAAGGAATAAACACTATACCTATATATGACAATCTACCCCAAATAAGCGCATTTATTTCATAAACACAGCATTGCATAACAGCAGTCATAGCAAGCCACCAGGCCAGAGAACTGAAAAGAACTATGAATGAAAGGCAACTTAATGAACGTTTATTTTCAATAATTACAAAAGTTGCAAAAAAAGCCATGAAAAATGCTGCCATAAAATTGGGCACCGCTATCAATCGAAATGTATAAATTGATTGTTGAGCAGCAGCAATATTCATATTCATTTTCCAAAAACTAAAGTAATTATTGTATAAAAATTCAACTGGTTCTGTAAATTAACAGATAATTTAAAATTTGTCATCTATATTAAAACGCTTAGTTCTTGCGCTTCTTTTTTATATACATTTTCAAATTGTAAACAGGTTTTTCAAAACTATTTTTTTATAAACAGCATCGATAATAAAAACTATTCTATATTTGATTTGAAGTACAAAAAGGATTATAATTATTTTAAATTATGGAGGATATAGATTATGCCTAATATTCGCAGACCTGCAGTTGCCGGCATGTTCTACCCTTCTAATCCAAATGTTCTCAAACAGACAATTCGTCAATATATTGAACAAGTCGAAGAAACAAGTTTTAATAGTACTCCTTCGGCTTTGTTAGTTCCGCATGCCGGATACCCATATTCCGGTCCTGTTGCAGCATATGCATACAAACTTATTGAAAACAAGTCTTTTGAAACTGTCCTGTTATTCGGAGTAAATCACAGAGCTGCCGGTTTTTATGGAATATCTGTCTTTAACGGTGATATATATCAAACACCTCTAGGCGATGTAAATATTGATAAGGATTTCATAAGGCTACTTAAAGAAGAGAATCGTTCTCTCGACAGCAACATACAGGTCCATTCACAGGAGCATTCTGTTGAAGTTCAAGTGCCATTCCTGCAAGAAGTTCTCAAAGACTCTTTCAAAATTGTTTCTGTTTTAATAAGTGATTATTCACCATCCACCTGCCGTAAACTTGGTGAAGCCGCAGGAAAAATAATGTCCGACAGGAATGCACTTCTAATTATTTCCACAGACTTATCCCACTATCATTCTTATAACGAAGGAGTACAGATGGATTCGCAAGCATTAGAATATATTGAAAACTACGATATTGAATCCTTAATCGAAAAAACAAAACAAGGCAAAATTGAACTTTGTGGTTTTGGACCTGTCATTGCCGGCATGTACTGTTGCAAATTTTTAAATGTGGAGCATACTGCAATATTACACTATGCGAATTCAGGAGATATTACCGGAGATAGAAGTCAAGTAGTTGGTTACGCATCTGTCGGTTTTTTTAAGGAGTAGATAATCTGTTTTTAAAATGTTTCTATTTTTTCCTTTTAACACGGAGTTTAAAAAACATTTGACTTTCACTCAAAGCTTTTCTATTCTTTCAACTCTGATTTTGCAAGTTATTCGGGGCTGTAGCTCAGTTGGGAGAGCGCTTGAATGGCATTCAAGAGGTCAGGGGTTCGATTCCCCTCAGCTCCACCATATCTATAAATTTTCCTCAGTAAATGAGGGCTTTTTTTTGTATATCCAAATACTATTTTAATTTAGATAATTAATCTGCAAACGAAATGATGTTTTTACATTAAACAATCCGCTGACAATTATTGATTTTATCACTTTATCTTTAAAATTTTCATGCAGATTTTACAAATTCCGACTCACATGTTATACTACATATAAATATTATTAATATTCTAAATAGACTAATGTAAAAACTATGTGTACAAAAAAACAAATACTATTCCCTTGTTTAGTTCTGATTTCTTGTGTTTTTTTCATGCTTTCATGCATTACTTCCGCTCATTCTGTAGCCAAAAGAAAAACCAGACTTTTTGACAGGATTGATAACAAACTGTTATCTTCGTATTTCTCATTTCCTGAAAATTCAAAAACAGACATAAATGAAACCCCCTTTATTCTTCTTGTAAGGGACCTTCATGCGGATTACGAAGCTCAAATGAATATTGCCAATGCTATTGATGTTATCGCGAAGCGTTCCGGCATTACACCTCTTGTTCTTGTTGAAGGTGCCTCTGGTCAAGTTGACACCTCTTTCTTTGGAACATTTCCCGAATCAAAAATCCGCAAACAAATTACAGCTGAATTTGTCCGTCAGGGATTGCTTACTGGTCCTGAATATCTTTCAATTGCCCGTTATGGATCTTTACCCATAGATATTTGGGGAATTGAAGATGCGGATTTATACAAGCAAAACTTTCAAGGCTTCAGAAAAGTTCTTACCAGCAATGAAAAAGCAAAACCATGGTTTTCTGCTTTAGATAAAATACTTGAATCCTTAAAATCAAAAATATATAACAAAAAACTTTTTACACTTGACCTGATGGCTGTTAACTACAGTAAAGGCCAAATTGGTCTTGAGGAATATATAACTTATCTTACCGTAATGACTGATCATTCAAATTATCCTAATTTGCTGCTTTTTCAATTGGTTTGCAGAGAAAAAGAAGCAATTAATGAAAAACTGGTTGAAAATGAAAAAAACAGTCTTATCAGCAAACTAGGAAGCCATCTGGAAAAGCACCAGATTGCAGAACTGATTCAGAAAAGCCTTGAGTACCGTCTTGGAAGAGTTGATTCCACATCATTTCTGGAATATCTTGACGAAAAATCAAAAGAAGCTGAAATTAGTATTGATACTGATTTTCCTGAACTGTCCAGAGCACTTAAACTTTTTTTATTACAAAGAAAAATCCACATCGCTGAACTTGAATCAGAGTTATCATTATTAAATGATCGTCTTGCAGAATCCATGCTCCAAAATAAGCATGAAGCAGAATTGCTGCAACTTTCTAAACGGGTAAAAACGATTGAAAAGCTTTCCGAACTCCATTTAACAAGAGAAACCCTGGCTTTTTACAAATCACAAAAAGGTGCCTGTAAACCTCAAAATATACTAAACACACTAGAAACACTTGCCAACTCAGTTGCCGTGGAAATTCCTGAGGTTCTGAATCAAAACTCTGTCCTCCACGCAACAGAGAATCTTTTGATTGAAGCAGTAAATTTCTATAGAGTGGCCCTTCTAAGAGACAATGCACTGATTTTTAATGCATTGGCAAAGATGGAAGAAAAAAAGTTTGAACAAGCCATTATGATAACAGGAGGTTTTCATACAAGAGGAATTGAAAATGTACTTCGTAAAAAAGGTATCGCTTTTTTGGTCGCTACGCCAAAGGTTTATCATGTTTCGTCTGACAAGGTATATCTTTCAAGAATGCTAGATAAACGTTTTTCTTCAGGAACCATTGCAATTCCATCAGTATTCTCTGAATTGATAGATAGGTTAAGCCAGGACATACAGGAAGAAGCTTGGCAAGCAATTTCACACCGATACCTTCAGTCATTACGTGAATCAATACTGGAAGTTGATCCATCCCTTAATCCCACAATAATCGCAGGAATGATGCAGGCAACACTTGATCAATGGTTTAAGCAGCAAAAATCTCCTACCCCACTTGAAAATAGAATTTACTCATTTCTTGAAAAACAAATAGAAAAGCCCGTTGCCCGCAGTTTGGCCCCATCAGAAATCAGCGCACTTGAACGAGGCATGAGTATGGCACACAAGCAAGGGTTAGACGATCTTGAACAAGTTCTAAAAAACATTGTTAAGGAAGTTTCACCTGAACAAACTACTGAGTCTATTTCTGAAGAGAATGAAACATCACAGGTAGTATTCCATGATGGAGGAGATGAAGAACTTGATGAATTCTTTAGACAAGTTAATAAAACGGAAGGAAATGTTTTTGTTAACAGAACAGATAAAAGATCTCAATACAATGATATTTCAGAGCTTGGGCCTGTAAGTGCATGTTATATAGACTGGTTCGGCACTTTTGACTTGGCAGATATTCCATATGATAAAAGGACAGAAACCCGTATAAAAATAATTAAAAAGTTGAAAGCTTCAGGCATTCATAAAATACATATAATAACTGATGGTTCTATTACTCCTATTCTATCTTTACTCGAAAGGGACGGACTTCTTGATATGATTGACTCTGTCGTTGGAATCGGCCCCTCTCAAGTACCATTAGCAACTCCTTACAAGCAAGGTCATAAAATTTTGAGAGTGACATCAGCTTATACAAAATCACAATACATTCTGGATAAATCAAAAGCAGGTAAAATTCTATTCATAGATGATACCGGCAGAAATTTCAAAGGAAGTGCTGGTGGCACGATCGTACGTTTAGGAATTACAACTAAGAACAAGCGTCGATTAGACAGTGACCTGGATCTTGGAGACTGGTCGGATATGTTTATTGCCTCACTCTCGGATTTAACAGCATTATCAGGCATTGTAGAATCACTGAATGCTCAGCTGATTAAACATGAACGGCTCTCTGTAGTTTCAAGAGCAAAACTACTAGCTAATCCGGAAAACATTATAACTTATGCAAGAAACCTGTTAGCAGTTGACACACCTATAAAAGGACCTGTAAGAAAATGTTATATGTCATGGAAAGGAGTATTATCATCTCTTGATAGCTCTTACCGTTTGGAACTTTTCAAGAATCTCTCTGAAAAAGGCATTGAAATAAATATAATTGTTGATTCTTCTGATTTTTTTACATCAGAAGGAAAGGATTTTATAAATAATACACTTATGGTTATGTCAGACAAAGAAAAAAACTACTTGAATTCAGTTGTTCAAGTATCTGATATTCCAATCACAAGCAAAACTGCTGACGTTTTAACTGAACACACCTTACCCAGTGGGAAAAAGTTTAAAACTGTTGTTTCTCAAAATTCAAAATCCGGTTATATTTCTGAAATTGCTTCAACCGAACGAGTTATTGTTTTTGACCTTGACATGAAATCTTTCCCTGAAGACAGCGATAGTTCAATAAACATCGGTATCGCCATGTACAATCCTTTAAGACTATCTGAGCAACACATAAAAAATACAGATTATTTTCTTTCAAACTTGAGGGATTTTGACTCATTTATGACCCTTCTGAATATTCTTAATCCACCAGTACCTCCAGATATAGCTGAAACTTCCTCTGTAACATTCTGTGAAGGAGAAGAAGATCTCGACAAATATTTCAGCCGGGAATCGGGCAATGTTTTTTCCAATTGGCATAAAACAAGACTTCCTGGAGATAGAACACCTGCAACAGGACCTGTGAAAGTCTGTTATATAGACTGGGCCGGAACTCTCGAGTTTCCAGGTGTCCCTGCAAATATAGTCTCTCAAGTCAGAAAAAGATTTTTTAAACTCCTTAAGCATTCAGGTATTGTAGAAATACATATATTAAGTGCGGGCAAAGATGATGATAATTTTATACCTCATTCTCTGGAAGTTGCTGGAGTACTTGACCTGGTAGATTCTGTAATAACAAAATCACGCGCACCTGGAGAATCTGAATATACAGCACGTGACGGCAAAAAAGTTAAAACTGTACGAATAAAAGGCATTGGTAAATTGTCCTATATAAAATCAAAAAAACATGCAGATAAGGTTCTTATGATTGATGACACGCCTGCAAACCTCAAGGGTGTTAGCGAAACCTCAAACATCATTGGACTTGCTATTTCAGGAAAAGACAAAGGTATAATCCATAGAGAGAAAAACATGCTAATCTATCCGGATTATTTAATCCACAATCTTTCAGACCTGAAAACATTCGAAGGTTTGCTGAGTATTCTTAACAAACCATCAAATACTGACCCGGCAAAAACTGTCAGTCAATCCGAATGGAATGCAATGGGCTTTGACGAAGATCTTGCCAGAACTTTTACCGGCGATGATAAAACAGCTTTTTCACAGTCTTTTGTTGATGAAAGATCCGATAATATACGCTCCCTTGCCGAATACTGGCTAAATGCTCTCGCACTAAACAGCTGGACGGAGTGGAGCGATGAATCACATGACCTGTTCCTGTATCTGGATTCAGAATTATGGCAGGAAGCTCAGCGCAACCCGAAACAATTCATTGAAAGCCTTTCCTATGAAAAGCTCTTACGGGCAAGCCGTGATCCGGAGTTTTTAGAGCTTATTTACCGAGCGGCACGAGCATATAAAAGATATTTAAACCGTAAGGAAACTATAGTATCAACACAATATCCTGAACTCGTTGGACGCAATGTAACCTACTCTTCTATGGAATATGGGATAGATCAGCTCAGGATTTATGGCGGTGGATTAGGTATCCTTTCCGGCGACCATACCAGAGGAGCCAGTGATGCCGGATTAGATTTCATGGGAATGGGACTTCTGTACAGAAGAGGATATTTCGAACAGGAAATAAATCCTGAAGGATGGCAAGGCGAACGTTATGAGGAAGTATCACCGGAAATGCAAGGTATTTCTCCTGCACTGGATCTTAATGGTAATGAAATAATAATAACTGTTCAACTTCCCGAACGAATTGTTCATGTTAAGGTATGGGAAGCAATTGTCGGACATACAAAACTTTTTCTAATGGATACTAACCTTGAAGAAAACCATGATGAAGACCGGGAAATAACTAAACAGCTATATGCCAACGAAAAAGAAATTCAAGGTTTCGCCAGTGATTTTCAAGGCAAAAGGCCTCTAAGGCTTGAACAAGAACTTATTCTTGGGCTAGCAAGTGAGCGTGCACTTAAAGCAATGGGCATTACTCCTGATGTTTACCATATTAACGAAGGACATGTTGTTTTTCGTCTTCTAGAGGCTATCCGTCAATTAATGGATTCTGAAAATCTGTCATTTGCAGAAGCACGTGAAGCAATTAGTTCTAAAACGGGATTTACACTGCACACTCCTGTTCCTGCCGGCAATGAATTGTTCGATGCCGGCATGGCAATGCATTATCTGAAAGATACAATAGACGCACTCGGAATAGATCATGATGAATTCAAGGAAATGGCTGTAAATAAAAGCGGACAATTTGATATGAGCAAACTTGCACTGAATCTCTCAGGTGCTTACAATAACGGTGTCAGCCGCCTGCATGGAAGAGTATCACAACAACTATGGAGAGATGAAGTTTTTCCCCAAATACCAGTTGAAGAAGTCCCTATTGGAGCTGTAACAAACTCTGTTCATGGTCCTTATTGGCAATGCCGCGAAATTAGGAAACTTATAGAAAAGCAAGGAGGTATTGAAAGAACAGATTCTATACCTGATAAAGATTTATGGAAAGTTCATCAAGACCAAAAAAGAAAGTTAGTTAACTATGTCAGAGACCGTAAGCGAACCCAAACTAAAAGAGAATTCAATAAAAAGAAAGATGCCATAGGTAAAGATGACCAGCAAGGTTTATCTAAACTTCAGAAGGAAGAAGCATCAGCACTTGAAGCAATAGACGACCTTCTCGACCCAGACGTGTTTACAATAGGATTTGCCCGTAGATTCGCCACATATAAAAGAGCGACAATGCTTTTTAATGATGCCAAAAGGCTTATAGATATGATGAATAACAAAGACAAGCCTGTTCAGATAATTTTTGCAGGCAAATCACACCCCGCTGATGAAAAAGGCAAAGAACTTATTAGACAAATAAATAAATACGCCGAACAAGTTGGATTTAAAGGAAAATTGGTTTTTGTTGAAAATTATAATATTGACCTTGCCCGTCATATGGAATCAGGCTGTGATATATGGCTGAATAATCCTATCAGGCCTCACGAAGCCAGTGGAACAAGCGGCATGAAAGCGGGAATGAACGGATGTCTAAATGTAAGCATTCCTGACGGCTGGTGTCCTGAAGGCATTGCCCACCGAATAAACGGCTGGTTGTTCGGTGAAGGAAGTGAAACAAGTTTAAGTGCTGATGCAAATGAGCTTTATCAGCTGCTTGAAGAAGAAGTTCTTCCTATATATTATGAAAATGATGCGAATGGAGTTCCTCACAGGTGGCTTCGGATGATGAAGGCAGCAATTAAAGACACAACTGTTCAATTTGGAACAGACCGATTTATTTCAGAATATATCGAAAAAATGTATCTTCCTGCAATAAGACGCGGTGATGCTTTAAAGCAGAACAACTACGAAATGGCCAGAAAACTTACATCTATAAAAAAAGATTTTGAATCCAGGTGGCCAAACGTAAGTATTATTAAATGGGGTAATTCTCAAAACATCCTAACTGCAACGCCTGGCAGACCCTATGTAATTGATGCAGATGTTGATCTTGCCGGCCTGGATCCTGAAGATATCTCGGTAGAAATATGGTACGGCAAACCTGGGAAAACCGGTTGGAAAGCTATACCGATAAGAAATTTCCGAAAGATTGATAATGGGATACTGAGTTTTTCAGGAGAAATAGAAGAAAATACGCCAGGAAATTACAAATTTAAGGTTAGGATAATACCAAAACATCCTCAACTAAGGTTTAAACATGAAACTGGTCTTGTCAGATGGGGTGACGGAGACAACCTATCATTTCAGGTAATGAATGATGAACAGCTGAAAAAAAACAATATTAGATCTGCGGCGTTACATGATATAGGAACATTTATTGGAAATCTCTTCCAATGCAGTATATATATGGTCACAGCCCCTGCGCTTTCCACAGAAAAATCACAGGCATTTCTTGAAGAAATACGTAAAAGATTGCCTCTTCTTGCGGACAGACTTGAAACATCTGAAAAAAAGCACCAGAAAAATATACTTCCTGCTGTTAGTGCCCTTCTAAATGATTTTCAAGAAGAAGCAAACAAACTCCTTTATGAAATGATAGAATTGAACAATAAATATGAAAAATATCGTGACCAGTCTTTTCAAAATCAGATTTCAGAAAAATCTGATAAATTTATTCAAATCATAAATGAATCCAATGCAATTTTGCAATCATACCTTGCTGTTGTTCCTGATAATCCATTCACTGAACAAAATCTCTCATACAAAATTTACAAACGTTTTTCCTTTATGTTAAAAATTTTCAATACAGTAAAGTTTATCCTTGATGAAGCTCTTACAGGAAATTTAAGCACGTCTTCAGTCATCACTTCAGCTTCCGATGCAACTGAGCAGATTTTAAGTAATCTTGGAGCACAATATGATATTGAAGTAGAAATTGAAACAAGACCAGACACTACAGCTCCATTTCTAATGAATCCAGGACATATGAAACGAATTTTTTCAAATTTAATAAAAAACACATGGGAATCTCTGAGAGAAATTCAGAAGGAAAACGAAGGAAAACTAAAAATTGCGATTATTGAAAACCCGGATAATAAAACTGTCAGCATAAGATACACGGATAATGCCGGAGGAATTTCCAAAGACAATATAGACAGCATTTTTTCTTTCGGCTTTTCAACAAAAAGTTCTGACAGTCACAAAAGAGGGATAGGACTTTCAAGTGTTAAGGATATGGTTGAAATGGCAGGAGGAAAAATTGAAGTTGAATCTGTTCAGGGGAAAGGCACAACTTTTATCATTACATTTCCTATTGCCATGACTGAGGCTGAATGGGAAAAAACTATTGATACTAACTGGAATAATTTATCAATATCAGAATGGGGACCTGTTGGACTACTATCAGAAACTGTCCTTGATGAACCTGTTGAAGTTACTACAGAAATAGATCTTTCAGGTATTGATCCCGCTGCTGTTTCTGTTGAAATATGGCATGGCCTTGAAGGTGATCCCGAATGGATAGCCGTAGAAATGAACTCACAAAAACTTCTTGCAAATGGAAAGCATCTGTTCACCGGAGCATTCAGACCTTCCAGCCTGGGAACATACGGATTTAAAGTACGTGTTACTACAGATAATCCCAATACCGAATCAAGAGATGAAACCACACAAAGAATTTTATGGGCACCTGGTAATTATTATACATTTAATGTAATTAATACAGCAGCCACTAAGAAAGAGCCGTTCTCCATGTCAGAAAAAGATCCTTTTGACATTTCAATGGATAGTTATGAAGAAGGTATAATTATCGATTCACTCAAGGAAATTGCAAAGCTTTTCCAGATTACATGGAATGAAGATATTGAAACTCGTCTATTAAGGGCAATACGTCCCAGAGGTAATCCCGATGAGTATCCCTACCCTGACTTACTCTCAGCACTAAGTTCAGATGGTCAGCCTGTTGACATGGAAAAGATGAACCTGCTAAACAAAATTGGCAAAGTTCTTCAAAATAACGTTTACACCTCCCTTAACAAAACAAAATATTTGACTGCAGGAATTGTAGAAATTCTTCTTCAGGGAAAATTAAATACCATTTCTGACGGGTTATCCCGTTTCCATTCAAAACAAAATGATAGCTGGGCATATATGTCTTATTCAACTGTATTGGTAGAAGGACTTAAAGAAAAAACTATTCAGCAAACAGACGCTGAAATGAATCTTCATCGCGCTGTCTTTACTTCCGACACATTTCTGGCAAACGGTGATGTTTTTTTAAAGCATGCTAACTTGAGCAGTACAATTAAAGATAAACAGAACATTGCTCTTTTCGACTTTGATTTAATAGTCAAAGATAGTTTTGCCGGTTTAAAAACTGCTCTTGAAAAATATGAAAACTTTTTCAGCGCAACAGGTTTTTTCAGCGATACTTATAGCAGCGAAGAAATCCGGGAAATACTGGTTACTGTGCTGGGAGAGGAACACGCCTCCAGAATCGCAGCTATAAATATAAGTGATGCCATGGATGGAGAGATATTTTCAAAGGCGGTTGATGAAGCAATGAGTGATCCTACAATAAATGCTCTTACTGGAGGTCCTCAGAATATTAATACCGAAAATATAATTCTCGTTGGTACAAAATCTCGCCGAGGCGACTATGGGGATATATCTGAAGGAAAAGTATTTTTTGCTGACAGATTTTCAAGCTTTGCTCAAATTTTGGTAACAGTGTTGTTATCAGAAGACCCACAACTATTAAAATCAGCCCTCTTAGATGCTGGTTTTACAGATAAAGAAATTGATGATCTTATTCCTGATGGCCAGGATATCCCACCCTCTCCAAATCCGGAAATCAAAAATTTCATGCAGCGTATCGATAATATTGAGAAAGCTAGAAGAGCTATTGCTACAATGGCTTAAATCCTGTTAGCGGGTAAGAGAATACTCATTTATTTATTGGGCAGCGCTTACAACTCCTTTTATCTTTACTTCAGAAAGTCTGACATACTTTCTGTGTCCATGATTTGACTTGATTCTGATTTTTACATACTTGATTGCTTTTCCGGTATTTGGCATGACAAATTTCTGCTTGTGTGTCGCTTTATTGATTTTAATTTTTTTGATTATGCTAAAACTGCTGTCCGGATATTCTGATCCGTATATCCTAACATATTTTGGCCATTTAGTTTTATCCTCAATACCTTTCATGTAAAAATTGATTTGTGTAAGGATTGCCGTATCAGAAAGTTCTATAAATATCTTCTGAGAATAACTAGGATATTTCCCGGACGACCACGCACCGCCGGAAGATGTTTTTTTAGTTATACCGTCTATCAGGTTGGCTGCTGCCCGCCTACCGGAGTTTGCCTGACTTGAAAAATTGTAAACGCTTCCCCCTTTTGATTCTGCTGAAAGATTTATTATTGAAACATCAGCAATTGCAGGAATAGAATAGCCTGAAATATTACCTGATGCATCATAAGCTATTACACTATAAGTGTATTGACTGTCCAAACTGAATTGAGTATCGGAATATGTTGTTTCGCCAGTGACCGCTATTTGTGATCCATTACGAAAAATCCTGTACCCCGAAACACCTACATTATCTGATTGAAAGAGCTCCATTGCAGTTCTATATTTTGTAAACTAATGACATTCGCATACAAATTTTCAGGAGTACTGGGGGGAGTTATATCTCTGCTGCCACCTGTAGCATATTCATCTGCTCCTATATCATATCCAAATCCAAGAGGCCTGCTGTTTCCTTCATAATCATCAAACAAACCATCAACATATGCACCCTGATCGACTACTGCAGATACATCAGAAGTAAGATTAAGATCCCCTGAAGAAACGTTATTGAACCAACTCTGCTGTGCATTTGTAACATTATTCGATAAAGTTCCCGAAGCCCCGTCTCTCAAGGCAATATCCTTGTTTGTCAGATTGTTTGCAATCAAAACACCTGATGTTTCGCTAAACCTGTATTCGATAGCATTTGGGTAACTTTGCTCCATATAAACTGTATTATTATACACCTTAACACCTGAAGCTGATTCAAGGCCTATTCCAACATCTGCAAAACCTCCAGAGGAATTGTGATATATCATATTATTCCTTATTATTCCCCCAACATGCCCCCTGTCTCCCAGACCAAAACCTATTCCACGATCACAATTAACAATAAGATTCCTTTCAACTAATGTATTCTCAGAATCAGACCAGAAATGTATTGCATGTTCCGCTACATCTTCAGAAGGACTTCGTATTCCTTTGAATATATTGTTTCTTACAATCCAGTTAAGGCAATTATGTCCATCGATTCCTCCTATGTAATACTGAGGTCCTATACCTGAGCTATATTCAAGCAAACAATTCTCCATAATACCATTTTCGGATTTCAAAGACATATTCTCTAAATCGTAAGGTATTTTCACCATTTGTTCGAAGGTATCAAGTATATGCAAATTGCGCATCAAAACCCCGTCGACATCAAGATCCAGCTGAATAGCATGGTATCTTACATCCCTGAGAGTCATATCCTTGACAATAAAGTTCTTGCCGGAAACAAAGAAAATATGAGACGTATCTTCTGAATACATTCCATGTCCCTGTAAAATCACTGACTCTCTGTTTCCGGAAAGACTTTTTACAGTAATATCATCGGAAATGATGTGTAAATAACCATCGACCACGTATGTACCGTCTTCAATAAGTATTTCATTAGGTCCGCCCAGGTTTGCGTTTTCAACGGCTACATTCAGTTCTTCTGATGTACTTACCGTTACAGAACCCAAATCCTGAGCTGTTGGAAAAGTATAGTCACCGCTTTCAGAACTGAATCCATCTTTATCAGAGCTGATAATCTTAAAATGGTATTCAGTTCCGACATTCAGACCGGTAACCGGCACACAATGCACAAGACGTTTCGCACTATCGCGAAATGTCTCATTTCCATAAGACAGATCCTGTCCATATTCAACCTTAGAATCAGATGGTTCACCAGTAATCCAGTAAATCATAGCTGAATTTTTATCAACTGCCGTTGCCTTAACATTCGATATTGAAGGCGGACTGCCATCAAACCTCCATACTTCAGGACCACTATCTTCAGCAATAAAAACTACGCCTTTTTCAGAAATACCTATTCCTTCCTGATTATTACCGGGCAGAGTATACACTCCCAGAACAGTGCCGTCCGGTTCCATTTTTACATAACTGCTCCTGTTTCTGAAAACTGCATGAAGAATCCCTGTTTTTGATTCAAAATTCAAGCCTGTAATTCCATTCCAGCCCGAAAAAACAGTTATAGTGTCAACATGACCTACATATGTTCCCTCAATATCAATATCAAAAACATATATTTTCCCGTCTTTTTCCAATCCTGCATAAAAAAGCCCGCCCGAAATGCCGGGAGGATATGGATGATATCCGTCAGGCACAAAAGTCAAAGCCTCAAGTCCCGCATTAGGATCATTTGGATCACCCATCCACTCACTCAAAACCCATTGGCGTCCAGTCAGCAAACCTGTTGAAATATCAAATTCGAGGATTCTATTATATGGATATGGACGTTCTAAACCAACATAAACATAGTTACTGTCAGGATCAACAATTGTAATTCCTTCAATATCGCCACCAGGCCACCAGTTAGCTAGAACTGTTCCGTCAGGTTCCATCCATGTAACATTCCCATCATCTCCGGCCACAAATAAAGCATCTAATCTTTCATGCCAGACCAGACCGCTGGGCTCATAACCAGAATCTAAATTCTCATAGCCTATTTCAATACCTGTGCCGCCGAACCAGGAATCATAAGAATTAGTTGTTACAGCCAAAACGTCTGAAAATGCCGATTCATTCCCTGTTGTATCAAAAGCTTTAACTGAATATGAATAAGGCGTATTCGGAACTAAACCTGAATCCATATAAGCTGAATCGGTCGCGGTCCCTACCTGGACACCATTCCTATAAACCCTGTATCCAAAGACAGAATGATTATCACTTGAATCATCCCAATCCAGAAGGACCGATATAGCTAAAAGATTGCTGACTACAAAATTTTGAGGTATGGACGGAGGAGTTTCATCATCAAGGTTCTTAACTACTGAAAACTCATCAAAAACCTCTCCATCGTCATTAACTGCCTGAAAATATAAATAGTCTCCCTGTATATCGATCTTGCAAAAATGCCTGGTAGAGTAAGCTGAAACAACATTTGGATTCCCTGTGTTGACAACATGAGGAGGTGCGCCGCCGCCCCCTGTCGTAATATGGTGTACACCGTTAACCTTAGAATGAGCATAATTATGGTTATGCCCGGCAAAAACCATATCAACACCATAGGTTTCACAAAGAGGCTGAATATAGGTTTGCACATCACTGTCATTTGAATGTGTGCCGGCGGACCATCCCGGTTCATGCATCAAGATAAACTTCCATCTTTTGGTGCTGTTAATAAGTTCATTTTCAATCCATGTATACTGCGCAGATCCATTGGTATAATCAATATACTGATCAATGATAATTACATGCACAGGTCCTGAAGTAAAAGACCAGTAATGACTGTTAACATACGGGTAAGGCCAGTATTTATCATAGATATTTCCCGGTAATTCATGATTACCCATGCATCCAAGAAAAGGTATATTTGCAAGAGAATTAATTGTATTCGAATAAGAAGCATCAAAGAACTCGTTCTCCCAATCTGATTCATCGTCGCTGGAAACCCAGTCACCTGCGTGTAAAAGAAATGTCTGGCATTCAGGATCATCATTAATAACTGAATTCATTTGCATACACAGCTTATCTAGATAAAAAGGATTTGAACGTGTATCTCCAAAAACCAGAAACTTAAGATTATTTGAATCTTCTTGAGGGGATGTTCTGAATGTTCCTGTAATATATTCCCCGTTAATATTAACCCTGTAGCAATACAGGGAACCAGGAATCAGGCCCGGAATCGTATAATTATGTTGATGTCCTGAGTTCACTTCATTTGTACTAACAAAACCGGTAGAGTAAGAGGTATCTGTTCCCCATTCTAACAAACATGAAAGGGTTGAATTCAGCTGCCAAAGAATTTTCATTTCGGAATTTTGTCCCTCATAAATCAAATAAGGGGCTTTTTCAAGTTCCGGGATATCATCTGCTAACACAAAATTTACAAACAACAAACTGATTAATGGAAAGAACAACATGCATATCCAGCACCTAACCATTTTCCAATATGAATCTTTGTTAAATTTCATTGCTTCCCTCTTATTATAATAATTGTATTTAGTTTGCCATAAGTATGACTTATTATTATTTAAGAAAGCCTGTTTAGTTTAAGCATTACTTCCTTAATATATATTATACCACAAAACTACTGTAACTTTCAACATTACCCCTAACTTAGTACTCACTAAACACCTCTTATATCCAAGATCATTTCTTACTCCACAACTCCTTTTATCTTTACTTCAGAAATTCGAACATACTTTTTGTGCCCGTGATTTGATTTAATTCTGATTTTTACATACTTGATTGCTTTTCCGGTATTTGGCATGACAAATTTCTGTTTGTTTTTCCTCTTATTGATTTTAATTTTTTTAATCTTGCTAAAACCGCTGTCAGGATATTCTGATCCGTATATCCTAACATATTTTGGCCATTTAGTTTTATCCTCAATACCTTTCATATAAAAATTGATTTGTGTAAGGATTGCCGTATCAGAAAGTTCAATAAATATCTTCTGAGAATAACCAGGATATTTCCCGGACGACCACGCACCGCCAGAAGATGTTTTTTTGGTTATACCGTCTATCAGGTTGGCTGCAGCCCATTTTGAAGAATTTCTCTGACTGGTAAAATTGTAAACACTTCCGCCATTAGCCGCAGCAGACAAGTTTACTGGAAGATTTGGTGGTTGCGGATTCTCATTTACAGCGCCGGAATCAGGGTCTACTATCAATGATGACACGTCAACAGCTTCAAAATTATCCCCGGTGATCGTTTTTAACTCATTTAAAAGCTCGTTATCCCATCTCTCGTCAGGAGCGCCTGAAATAAACCAGTTACTGCCATTATCTGCCAATATCATCCCGTATTTTTTTAAAGCTGTTAAGATCACCTGGTTTTGTTGAGAGTAACCTGAAATATCAAAACTTGATTTTAAACGGAACCGCTGACCCATCGGCGGATATTGATTTCCGGAAAAAGCTGAAGCATCGTGTCTTGCCGGCCAGGTATGAGTATTACGGGTTAACTGGGCCGTAAACCTTATCGCATGCTTTACTTCTCCGGAATCGACTTCATCATATTTTACCAGTCCGGGATATATAGGAAGTCCTGCAGCATCGGCAGAAGTCCATCCATCTGAACGAAGCTCATTACTTTTTAAATCAAACACAGCGCCGGAATGAGCTTCCCAGCTGTCATCCGGCTGAGGAGAGGCGTTGTAAATTTCATATAATTTCCAATTATCTTTATCCAGAACAATAACATGCCGATCTCCATCAGAAGCTGAGCCTCCTTCAATAGGTGCATCTGGAGGGATAGGATATGGTCCAGGATCGCTTTCATCTGACCAGACAAAACTAACAGGAACCATTGTCTGCGTCCCTGTAACCTCAACAAACGGGATACCAATTGGAGATTTTTCCCATGTCCCGGAGCCAAAATCCGGATGCAAATTATCATCCCTTCCAATCGTATTTACAAAATCATATGAAGAAGTATGTACAGGTAAAGAATCAACAGGAGTATTCCAGATGTTATTTTCAGGGAAAACACTCATTTCTGAAACAAATTCATTCCATACAGTATCCAGAAAATTATTCTGATTTGTTGCAAAAAAACCTGTGCTTTCTGAATTCGCAGTCGAATTGGGATGAGAATCTCCGCTATTACCACCATAAGCTTGTTTCAAACGGTTTGGATGACTGGCATGATCGTCAGAATAGCTAAGAAAATCAAACCAATCAAAAACTGAAACGTTCTTGGCATCAGGATTTGAGGTATTATATGAGTTTAACCATGTATTTTTTAGCCAGTTATTAAAAACCCTGGCATTGTGCGCCTGTGTATCGTTTGTTGCATCCGACGGCCCATAATGCCGGGGAGGCGCGGTAACTACTATAAAAAGCGTATCTGGATTTTCTGCAAATATATCCTCTAAAGGTTTGTACTGATAGCCATTATCAGAATAGTTGTTCCCGGAACCGTCAGGATGCCTGAAAACAGACCTGTAATTTGCAATAGTTTGAGATCCGCTAAAAGGATTCCCCGGTTCTGTCCCGGCACTGCTGATATTACTGATTGGATAACAACTTTTGAACATTATTATTCTGTTCTGTCCATCAGCACAACCATGCTGTTTCACGCGAGACAGGTAATCATTAAACCACAATATCCAATGATTAATGTTAGTGCTGTCTCCGGCTGCCCCCCCTAAAGAGTCAGGACGCCCTGAATCAGGGGATACAGGAGTTCCGTAAGTTATATCGTTGCGTTCATTGATATAGCTTTTGGCCAGTAACGCAGCATTCAGACTATTACTCAGCCAGTTGCTTCCACATGAATGATGGATAAAAACAACATCGTCGTCGTCAGAAACTGTTGCACCTGCAGAAATATTGCAACAACCAAAAAACATTGTACAAATAAAGAATAGTGAAACAAATAAAGAACAGCAATACCCTGATTTTTTATAAAATAAACGTTTCATTTTATTACCCTTTCACGTTCTGGCAACCACTAAAAAACCCTGTTTCAATATCCGAAACAGGGCATATATAACGCTTTGGCAACCCGGCTGTCCTTTCTACACGATTAGGACCCGTGGCTTTGCGCCCTACCCTCTCAGATAGTTTGCTATTAACTTTACGCTTCTGATGTATTTATCTACATTTATATTATTACTCAATAACAAAAAAAAGTCAATGGTTATCTTTTATCATAAACTCTTTCATTTTTTTCCACTCATATACAAAATTTGGTGTAAAAATATTATTTTCCAAATATATTTCAATTTCACCGACACTCCAAAATCTTGCTTCATCTATTTCCTCTTTTTGAATAAAGTAATTACCGTCATAAACTGCAATAAAGGTATTTACCAGTTCCGACTCGCAATCACTTCTCCAAATATATCTATACAAAAATCTCAAAGAAATATCTTCAATACCAAGTTCCTCATGAAGCTCTCGTACGGCTGCAGCATATTTTTCCTCACCAATACAAAAATGCCCTCCTACAGATGTATCCCATTTACCGGGCTGTATATCCTTGTTTTCAGATCTTTTCTGAAGCAGATAATCACCATTGGAGTTTTTCACAAAAACATGAACTGTTCGATGAATCAATTCCGGATTTGAATGGCATTCACTTCGAGGAGCTAGACCTATAACATGTCCTTCTTCATCAACAAGTTCAAACTGTTCTTCCTGTTCTAGCATGATAGCACCCTCATTCATAATTTCAGTAATCAACCTTTATAATTCAGAATTTATTTTAACAAATAACACAAAAATAATTCTAATAGTAAACTTTTGATTGTTTTTAATGGTACTAATACTATAATAGTATCAGTATAAGGAGAAAAACTCATGCAGCTTTTAAACAAAAAAACAGATTACGCAATCAGAATACTTATCTATCTTTCGAAGAATAAAGACAAGCATTGTTCATCGACTGAAATCTCAGAAGGAATCAACATACCTCTTCAGTACACAAGGCAAATACTACAAAAACTTGTCAAAATTGACTACGTTTCTTCTAAAGAAGGTATAGGAGGCGGTGTTCTTTTAAACAAAAGCCCCGAATCAATCAATCTCAGTAACGTAATTGAGATTTTTCAAGGCATAATTCAGATTTCTTCCTGTATGTTTAGAAAGAATATTTGTCCTGAAAGACCCACTTGTGTACTCAGAAAGCGAATACAATCTATTGAAAATATTGTGCATAAAGAATTCGACAGTATAACCATTAGCACTCTTTTGAACGATATGGAGGACTGATATGAAAAGACAAATCATTAATATTGATGAACAAAAATGCAACGGGTGCGGATTATGTGTTCCTGATTGCCCCGAAGGTGCTTTACAGGTTATAGATGGGAAAGCCCGTCTTGTCGGAGAACTTCTATGTGACGGACTTGGAGCATGTATTGGTAATTGTCCTGAAAACGCTATAAGCGTTGAAGAACGTGAGGCAGAACCCTATGAGGAAGAAAAAGTAATGGAAAATATTGTTAAGGCTGGAGATAGGGTTTTAGCTGCACATATAAAACATTTAAAAGATCATAACCAGCAGGAGTATATTGCCACTGCAATGGACTTTTTGAAAAGAAACAATATGAGTGTCCCTGCAGAAGAATCAACCAAGCCCCCTGTGCATAGCGGCTGCCCGGGAACAATGATGAAAGATTTCAGAACAGCTGAAAAAGCGCAAACTGTTCAGGATCAGTTTATCAATGCGGACTCAGAACTAAAACAATGGCCTATTCAGCTGCAGTTGCTCAGTCCCTTAGCTCCATATTTTGATAATGCAGATCTTGTCATTGCAGCTGACTGCGTGCCTTTTGCCTATGCTGACTTTCATAAAAGATTTCTAAAAGATAAAATTTTAATAATATTCTGCCCGAAACTTGATATTGTAATGGAATTATATCTACAAAAGCTCACATCGATCTTACGTGATAATAATATAAAATCTCTTACTATGCTTCATATGGAAGTCCCCTGCTGTTATGGAGTTGTAAAACTTATTAAAGAAGCAATCAAACAATCAGGCAAAAGCCTGATACTCAAGGACTACACAATTTCTATTCAGGGAAAGATCATTTAAATTGCGAATACAATTTCTGCAGCATATATGCTTTGAAACTCCGGGGTTAATTCTTTATTGGACTTTCACACATAATTAAATAGCTTTTAAATATTAAAATATTTATTATTTTCTTTCTACACAACTCTAAATGTTGTTATATAACTTACAATTCATATCCTTTAAATCTATATCTAAATATGGTGGCTTACGACAAAACTAGCTGTTATCGGCGCAGGACACGCTGGAGTATCAGCAGCAACGGCAGCAGCTTCAAAAGAAGCTGATGTCACATTATTTTCAGATGAACCATGTTCCCTGCCATACTATAGACCGCGTCTTATTGCTTTTGCTTTTGGACAAGCTTCTGAAAATGGAATACTTATGCACCCTTTAGAATGGTACATCGATAACGGAATTGATTTAAAAATAAACACAGCTGTAAAAGAAATTGATACATCATCCCTATCTATTATTACCGATTCAGGAAACCACTCATTTGACTCAATAATTGTTTCTATTGGAGCTGGTCCTATTGTTCCCCCTTTTGTTAAAGAAATCACAAAAACCTGTCTACCCCTATGGAATATCGAAAATGCCAAAACAATACGCTCAGCTCTTAACAAACCGACAAACATTCTAATTGTTGGAGGTGGTGTTATTGGCGTTGAAACTGCTTTGAGGGCACTTGATTCAGGTCATAATGTTTCAATAATTGAAAGAGAAGCCAGGCTAATGCCAAGAAACTTCAGTGTTAAAGCTTCAGATATGATAAGACAACATTTAGAAAAAAAAGGTATTAATATACTATTACAAACTGAAGTAAAAGAAACTTTTAATAATAATGAGAGTACAATCACCAGTTTTAGTGATGGTAAACAGGCAGAATATGGTCTCGTACTTTTATCAATCGGTGCATTGAGAAAACTTTCTCTCGCTAACGCTTCAGATATAAAAACTGGAAAAGGGATTATTACAAACACTTATCTTCAAACTTTATCACAAAACATTTATGCTTGCGGAGACATAGCTCAACTAAACTCAATAGTTCAATGTTCCGCAAAAGAAGCTACAATTCAAGGCAGGGTTGCAGCTTTAAATTCATTAGCATCTGTTACTGGTGGAAATTTTTCTGAATATATCCACTCATACCCTGCCGTTTCTTTAAAGTATGGGGACTTTGAGATTCATTCTATGGGAAATGTTCCTGAAAATGAAACTGAAGAACATATTTTCGATGGCTCAGATGAGAACACATATAGAGCATGCATCGTTAAAAAAGAAAAAACCGTTGGAATCCAAATGATTGGAACCGGCAAAGATTTTAATAAACTTGCAAATACCGTAAAACATATATAAATAAAGTGGAGATATTATTATGAAGCTTGCATTAACTAACTTCAGTTTAAAACATCCTTGGATTGTTATCTTAATCGTCCTATTAGTATCGATTTTTTTCCTTATACAATTTCCAAAAGTGAAGTTTGATAATGATCCAGAAAACATGCTTTCTGAAGATGAATACATTAGAGTTTTCCATAATCAGGTTAAAGACAAATACAGCCTTTACGATTTTGTTATTGTCGGTATTGTTAACAATACTAACAATGACGGGATCTTTAACGTTGAGACTCTTTCAAAAATCCACAATCTAACAAAAAAACTAATATCTCTGCATATATCTTCTGACAAGAAACCTGCAATTACAAATCCGGAAACGGATCAGGAAGAAATCATTGATTTGTCGCCTGAAAGCACCTGGCGCAAATTTCTCAACTTTACATTCAGACATGATCCAAACAGGCTTTTTGATAATGAGGGTAATTCTGCCGTTATCGTACAGGAAATTATTAGTCCCAGCGTTGTTGACAATATAAAACAGGACGAGTTAGGATCTCTTAAGCTTGAATATCTGATGGAAAATGCACCACGTTCAAAGAAAGAAGCTCTTGAAATCAGAAATGACGCCATGAGCAACCCTCTTTATAAGGGCACCCTGGTTTCTGAAGATGGAAAAGAGCCATCTGTCTTTATATACCGATCAAAGATAAAACCTACAGCTATAATGTTGCTGCACTTGTAAAGTCTCTAACTGATAATTGGGATGATAATGACAAGGTATTCATTACCGGTCAACCAGTAGCTCAGGATACTTTTGGTGTAGAGATGCTCGTTCAAATGGCTACATCTGCACCAATGGCCGGTCTTGTAATATTTCTTTTGCTTCTGCTTTTTTTCAAAAAAATATCTCTAATAATTGCACCTATGATAATAGCAATTTTAAGTGTTGTCTGCACTATGGGTTTGTTAATAGGATTGGGATTTGATGTACATATTATGAGTTCAATGATTGCAATTTTCCTTATGCCGATAGCCGTAGCTGATTCAGTTCATATCCTTAGCGAATTTTTCGATCTATACCACAGGTTTAATGATAAAGCCAAAACTATACGGCATGTAATCGGACACCTGTTTACTCCAATGCTTTATACAAGCATGACAACCATAGCTGGTTTTGCATCGCTTGCGATGACACCGATACCTCCTGTGCGCATATTTGGACTTCATATCGCGTTTGGTGTAGCTCTGGCCTGGGTTTTGACAATGACATTAATACCTGCGTATATTATGGTTTTTGTTTCCAGTAAATCACTTCAAAAAGTAAGCCTCTCATCATCTCAAAAAGAAAACAAAAGCATAATGGCTAAAATGCTTCACTGGATTGGGTCTTTCAGCTATAACCACTCGAAATTAATACTGCTTATTACTTCCGCA